>NZ_JAUBWA010000018.1:0-69943 GCF_036702825.1 Microcoleus sp. A003_D6
ATTTACAAGAATCGATAACTAGAGCTTACCATCAGCTAGGAATCGATCAGGCAGAACAGGGTCTGTTAGATGAGGCTCTGATTTGTTTTAAATTCGCTGAGAGAGGAGTGACTGACCTACCAATCTATGAGCAAATTTGGATAGGGTTAAATGGACTAGCGACCATTGATGAAGCTTGCCCCTCTTATCAAAAAGAAATTCAGCTAGATGCCGCTAAAGCATATTTTCAACAAAGTAGTCAGTATAGACTTATTGATATTACGAGTTTAAACCAACACGATGGTGAGTTCATAGAAAAAGCAGGCTTATCTCTGGAAAATTTAAAGTTAATGTCCTTAGAGAATATAGCCCTAGAAGAACTATATATAAATAGCTTTGGTTATGAACAAAAGGTTGAATTAGATAGGCTCGGAATTTGGGGGAGAACTTATCAAAAAAGCTTAGTAGAAACAGGTTATATTTATTCCCTTTGCCCTTGGACAGGTAAAATCATTAGGTCTAATCAATCTGTGGGTTTTTATCATATGTGTGGCGATCATCCAGTTATTATTTATCGGTTTGTTGGTCAACAAACATTCTATGTTATTTATGGTAGTTGGATAGCAGAGAAAACGATAATTTATTTACCAAGCTTAGAATTAATTATCAAAGTTGCTAATTCTCTATATGGGGAAGTTCTAGCATCATATATAGAAAGAATTAATGTGCTTAAAGCTGAAATGGTTACTTCTTGGAAAAGTGTTAAATCTTATATTAATAGCGACCAACCAAAACAGGTGGCGCTGATGACAGCTTGGAATAAAAATCTAGGACACTATATGTGGAATGAATTAGAGGCTATTCAAAATTTAGAACACCAGGGAATGTTAAAAAAAATAGATAAGTTTTTGGTAGGCCAATATGATTATTTTAATCCTTGTCAACTTTTTGATCTACCTGAAACAAAGGTTATTGACACCAGTGGTTACTCTTATCTAGACTTATTGAATCTAGTTGCAGCCAATAATTATGTAGTAGTGAGCTTAAGATACACACATTTAGTGACAGAGGAATTAGCTCAAAGGATATCTCAGCTTTCTGTCAAGAGATGTTCTCTGGATGTATTGGAAGAAGTGGAGTCAGCTAAAAAACACTTTCCACTCCTCTGCATACAAGTTCGCAGTCATTACCGCGTCTGGTTATCTCAAATAGAAGGAACAGCTAACATTATTAAAGAGCTTTATGCTGATTTTCCCAATTTAGCTGTTGTCTTTGATGGGTGGTCTTTACCAGAAAGACCTGATCAGCGTGCTTTGTCTGGAATCGCAACAGATAAAGCACTTGTAGAACAAATCATAACCCTTATGCCATCTGATATTCCTATCTACAGTGCGATTGGTCGAACTACTGATGAAACTGTAGTTTGGGCTAATGCTGTAGATAGTTATATCGCCACACTAGGCTCTGGATTAACCTACTTAGTGTGGATTGCTAACAAAAGAGGGGTTATTCATGCAAATACCTTTATTATGAATCAATATGCAGCGGGTTCAACATCATCATTTCGAGAAAATTGTGCAACTAACATATTTATACCTAACTCTGAAATTCAGGATCAAGGTCAGCAAGCTTCTGTGACAAATTATGATGTTGACTGGAAATTAATTTTCCAGAAAATTAAAGCTATTTTAGATGCCCTGCCCTCTCGTACTTGTGATGACAAGCACAACTTATTGTTTGGAGAATAGGGAATAGGGAACAGGAAATTTCTTATCAGTCAACAACCCCCCTATCACTCCAACAGATATCGGTTCCATATAATAGTCCGCTTAATAGCAGTATCAATATCAACCTTCAAGCTCAAACCTAATGTTTTCTGAGCTAGGGTAATATCAGGAACAAACTTAGAATGATTCGAGTTACTATCTTCTGCAACACGGGATATTATCTTAGGTCTGAGTGGGAAATGATCGGCAATCTTTTCGGCTAATTGCCTTAACGTCACTCCATCGGGACTCCCCACGTTATAACTCAATCCCACCGTTCCCTGTACTAATATACTCAGAAGCCAAAAAGCCATATCGCTAGGGTACATATAGCTTCTAACCGTTTCGCCATCCCCCAAAATGCGAATTGGTCCTCCTAACAAGCAATCTCGAATAAAGTTATTAATTGCCCAAGGTCTATCTAAAAGTTGATAAGGACCAATAAATGCAAAAGGACGAGCATTAACTATCGGTAGCCTATGTTGATTTCGATAAACAGCACACAAAGTTTCTCCCATACGTTTAGCTTCCGCGTAGGCCGAACTAATAGAAGTGAAATCTAAATTCCCGCGAAAGCTCTCAGGAATTGTCTCTAGTTCCAAAGGTTGGGAACCATAAACTAACCCAGAACTAATGTTCAGAAATTTTTGTAGATTTGGCAAGCGAGTTGCTGCCATTAAAACGGATTCTGTTCCCTTGACTATGACATCCATTGTTTTTAATGGATCTGAAGCATGAAGGCGATTATCAGGATTAGCAGCAGCATGAATAATCCAACTAACATCACTCGGAATATCCAGCAGACTGCGGATGTCCCGCTCTATAATCACTACATCCTTTCTCATTGCCAAGTGGGGAGCTTTAGCGCTAAAATTATAAGCTCTACCTGACAAAAGAATTAATTTTGTGTTGAAGTTATAAGTGTCATTTAAAAAGGCAACTAATTCAGTAAGCCAAGTCCCAATAAAACCTGTACCTCCTGTAATTAAAACGCACTCCCCCTTCAAAGCTGATAAAGCACCAGAGACACCCTTTGTCACCAGCTCGCAATCTTCCTTGATGATGTCAATTAAGTCTTGTCTCATTACTTCACCGTACCTTCAGCAGCTAGTTTCATCGCTACCTCAATGATTAAATCTTCCTGACCGGCTACTACCTTCCGACGACCAAGTTCAAAAAATACATCCTTCGCATTTACTCCGTACTCCATAGAAATGCGTTCGACGTGCTTGGCAAATCCTGAAAAAACTCCAGATAAACCACTAACTACACTCAGGGATTTGATACTGGGAATAACTGGCATTAATTCTTTTTCGGCAATATCGGCTGCATCTAGCATTTTATATAAATCAATGCCTGTCGAAAACCCCATTTTTTCTAACACAGCCACTAAAACTTCAAGTTGAGTATTTCCAGAGCCAGCACCAAAACCACGAGCCGTACCATCTAGGATAGTGGCTCCCGCCTGCACAGCCGCTACTGAATTAGCAACTGCCATGCCCAGATTATTATGCCCATGAAAACCCACTGGAATAGTTAAACTTTTAACTAACTCCGTTATCCTCTCCGTAACATCACTCGGAAGGTAAGCACCTGCTGAGTCCATAATTACTAATGCTTCAGCACCGTAAGATTCCATTTTCAAGGCTTCTTCTGCCAAAAGCTCCTTTGATGCCATGTGGCTCATCATTAGAACCCCATAAACCTCTTTCCCTTTGTCACGAGCATAACCAATATGTCGCTGAGTGATATCAGCCTCGGTGCAGTGAGACGCAACTCTTACCAAATCTACACCAATTTCTATGGCGGTTTTCAAATCTTTGTTAATCGTGGCAAAACCAGGAATAACATGAATGCTTAACTTGGAGTTGACCAGATTCTCCCTAGCTACCTCAAGTATTTCTCTATCTCCGATCAGACTTTCTCCTACTTGCAGGGAAGAAGCACCAAGACCATTACCATGTCCAACTTCAACTATTGGGACACCAGCCGCATCAGCCGCCGCCGCATAGAGAGCGACTTGCGTTGCATTTAGCTGATGGCGGACGGCATGATTTCCGTCCCGCAGAGTGGGGTCACTAATCAATACAGTTGACATAAGGCTCCTCTACTGAGTCAAAATCATCATAGTCTAAATTTCTAATATATTCTTTGGCATATTCTTCGGCAGTGGCGATCGCGGCACAGTTAATAATATCCAGATTGCCAGCATACCTTGGCAGGTAATCGCCAAGTCCTTGAACTTTAACCGTAATCACAATCCGGTTATTCTCGAATACAGGAGGTACCACGAGTTGATATCCGGGAACATATGACCGGATATTGCTAACCATCTCATCAACAACAGTCTTAAGTTTTTCCACATTAGGGTTTTCCACCTTGGCAAATACCGTAGTCTGCATATCAATGCAGGGCTGTGCTGGGTTGAGTATGAGAATGGCTTTGGCGCGATCGCATCCTGAAAACTTTTTAATTCCCTGTTCTGTCGTTTCAATATATTCATCAATGTTAGCACGAGTAGCCGGGCCCGCACTTCGGGAAGCGACGCTAGAAACAACCTCTATATACTCAACATTTTCTTGTGTCTGTCCGATGAGATAAGCCAGAGGGATAGAGGCCTGCCCGCCACAACTAACCATATTAACATTCTTGTACAAGCTGCATTTTTGGATATTCACAGCCGGAACACACATCTCTCCAACTTTGGCAGGTGTCATATCAATCACAATCTTACCTAGCTTTTCTAGTAAAGACCAGTGATAGATGTGATCTCTAGCTGATGTAGCATCAAAAACCAAATCACAGCAGTCAGGTTCTCTAATAATGGCTTCAATGCTCAAGTCTGAAATTCTTACGCCCAGACTATTTGCCTTTGCCATTCCAGGAGATCCCATGTTTCGTCCAATGAAGAGAACGCATTCTAAAAAAGGCGATCTCAAGGTCTTAATTAGAAGATCCGTACCGATATTTCCACTTCCCAGTATTGCTACCTTCAGCTTTCTCATCTTTTTACCTCCTATTTTTGCCGATTTTCTGTTCCTTACTACCCAGCTTAATTGTCACAGCCTATAGGAGTTTTTCACGGACGCAATTTTCTAAGTATTCTTCACGGGGGAGGAAAGGAAACATATCATCATAAGGCATTGACATCATTCTACCGTCATCCAACTTTTTAGAAGCAACCCTCGGAATCAGTAATTGGTTGGGCGGAGTCATCACTTCACAAATTACGGCACCCTGATAATTGATGAGTTCAGCTAGTTTCGCATCCAAATCATCAAGACCTAAAATCCTGATAAATTTAATTCCATAGGCATAGGCAATCTTTTCCATATCTGGGCAACTCACACCGCTATCTTTATCTACACCGATGAAACGACCCTCCTGAAAATTATTTTGGGTCAGTCGAATCAACAAGTAGCCATTATTGTTTAAAATAATTAGCTTAATAGGAAGATTGTTCTGAGTGATTGTTTGCAACTCTTGGATATTAAACTGAACCGATCCATCACCAGTAATACAAAAAACGTCTTTTCCTTCACTGGCGGCAGCTACGCCAACAGATCCAGGCATATAACCCATTGTAGATAGACCGCCTGTGATGATATGTCTTTGTCCGAACTTTACTTGAAAGGCTTGGGCAAAAACATGAAAACAAGAACCTGTATCAACCAAGAAAATTGCATCTTCAGATACTTCTTCTGATAATCGCCTCATCAAGTGATATGAGTTTATGCCATCTTTTTCGTTTTGATACTCCGGCAAATCAACTGGGTACTTTTGCTTCCAAATTTGGGTTTGATCTACCCACGGCTGATTATCTAACTGATAATCATCCAATCTTTCAATCAGTAAATCTAAAAATAACTTCGCATCTGTCTGAACTGCTATATCTGGTATAACAGAAGGCTTGGTAAGCTCTTGCTCGTCAACATCAACACTAATTTTCTTGGCATGACGCGCAAAGTCTTGAAAATCGTAACCCACCAAACCGATGCCTAGACGACAGCCAATATTTAGTAAAAAGTCAGAATTTTGAATAGTAAAGTTAGCCGCGCGATCGCCATAAGTACCTGGTCTGCCGACAAATAGAGGATGGGAGTGGTCTATTAAATCCATCCCTAGTCTTGATGTCATTACTGGAATGCCAGTTTTTTCTACCAATTGGTGAAATGCTTCAATAGCACCAGACAGTCTGATTCCCGCTCCCCCAAGAATACATGGTCTTCTGCTCTGGCGAATAGCTTCGACAACTTGAGCGACCTTTTCTTCGAGGTCATTTGTTGATTGCTGTGATTCGGGAGGTGTAAAATCTTCAAATTCATCAGGGTCAAAGTAAGCACCTTGAATATCGATGGGACATTCAATCCATACTGGACCTACACGATGAGAAGTTGCAAGATAAATACATTTTTCAACTTCATACTTCACCTTGGATATGTCATCGAGCATGACGGCATACTTAGTCACTTTTTCAAATATTGGCAATGTGTTGAAACCCTGAAGCGCAAACTGTCTTGGGCCTGTAACAATAGCCTGGGATACCTTAGATTGACCGGAGACAATAATACACGGAGAAGAATCAACATAAGCTCCCACAACTCCCGTCAATGTATTTAATGCCCCTGGCCCGGCTGTAACATAAGCAACTCCTAGCTTTCCTGTAAATCTCCCATAAGCTTCAGCAGCCATAACTGCTGATTGCTCATGGTGACAGCATACAAATTTCTGTTTTCCCTGCTGAAGAAGTGCATCTGTCAAGTGCATGATCATGCCACCTGTAATCAAGAACACATATTCACCACCAGCTTCATACAACTTATTTGTTATAAAGTCTGCAACCCGCATTTTCATACAATAACCACCTTTATTTTGAGAGAGCTAGAAAACAAAACTTAGACTTTCAACGTCAAAGATTCTATCACAGCAGTATGATTAACCGAATCTAAAAAGAAAAAATTAGTTTCCATTGTATTTTCATCCATTCTAAAGAACTCAACCAGTTTATCTTCTTTAGCGGTAAAACAGCGATATCCAATACCAAAAAGTAAATCTATGATAGCATTAGGATGATAATTAAATTTTTTAGACCACTTTCTCAACATTTCTGTAAAAATTATAGGTTTGTTTCTCTTAAGGGACTGAATACCGCCTTGATATACGAATAGTTCAGCCCCTTCTACATCACATTTGATAAAATCTACACTCAGGGATTTTTCAACAGTAAAGTCATCCAGCTTTTTCACAAAGCAAGGAACTATTTGAACATTATCTAATTCAGATAGATTTGCTGCGGAAGCATTACCAGAACCTTCGGGATAGTAATAAAAATTCAATTCTTTTTCTTCATTCGAGAATCCAAAATTGTGTATGTTTACATTGACTAGATTCAAGTCAACATTAGCCTTTAATTTTTCAAAAGTCATAGGAATAGGCTCAAAAGCAAAGAACTTAACTTTTTCAAAACTTTTGGCTAGGTTAATTGTGTACCAACCTACATTAGCTCCGATATCAAAAAAACTAACTTCCTCTTCTTTTTGATTCGTCAAACTTGTAACTAACTTGAAAATCATATCAGAATCAGTTTTTTCGTAAAAATTAAAATTCAAAATTTCAAGAGGTGCTAGTCTTTTATCTTTTTGATCGCAACGTATTTTAACCCCTGTAGTTCTGGATGTCATTATCACATCTCCATCAGTAATTTCTATTTTAGCAATATCTGTATCTGCAAGAAAATCGGCATACTCAAATAAATGCTGATGGAGTTGATACATCGTATCTATATATTGAGGTTTACTGATTTGACCAGCAATATAAGCAGCTTTTGTATTTTTTAAATTCATAAAAAACTCCTAATTGTTCTGTGAAAGCCTTCTTCAACTGATGTAGTCGGTTCCCATCCTAACCCACGAACTTTGGAAATATCTGGACAATTTCTCAAAATATTACTTCGCAGATACCCAGGCGGTTGAGTCACCTCTTGTTTAACAACTTTTAACCTTTTTTCAGGAAACAGACTGACTAACCTATTGGCTAAATCCAAAATACTGGCTTCGCCACGATCATTTCCGACATTATACGCTTGTCCATCCTCTCCTTTCAAGAGAACTGTCAAAAAGCCCTGAATAGCATCAGCTAAATAACAAAATGCTCTGATGGCACTTCCATCACTTTTCATCACGATATCTGTATTGTTGACAATATTGGCAATAAAATCAGCATATACTCTGCCATCATCTAAACTCATACCAGGGCCATAGGTATGAAAGGGACGGACAATTTTAGTCGGTATACCATACTGATGACACCACGAAACACACATTGTTTCACCCATCCGTTTACTTTCAGCATAACAAGACCTAACCTTAGTTGGATCTACATACCCATAATCGCTTTCTTTGGTAGGTATTTGAGACGATTGAACTTCTCCATACACTTCTCCACTACTGAAAAATAAAAAATTTTCCACAGGATTATCTTTTGCCAAGTTAAGTAAGTTGTAAGTTCCTATTACATTAGCCGATAATGTTCCAACTGGATCTTTACCGTAATATTTAGGGCTTGCTTGACTAGCTGCATGAATAATATAATCAACTTTATTATCAATTAAAATAGGTGAACAAACATCTTGTACAATCAGGTTTAATTCTTTTCTTTCCTGATACATAGAAAACCGATTTAAAAATTTTTTTTTGTTTCTTACTAAAGCAATAATTTTAGTCTTTTCTTGAGAAGTATATTCATTTAAAAAGAGTAAAGCTTCTACTATGTAAGCAGGCAAGAAACCATTTGCTCCTGAAATAAGCACGGTTTTTCCTGCTAAGTTATTCCAGGGCAAATTGGCTGCAAGTATGTTCTCTAAATCTTCTTGAATAATTAGATGTTTCATAAGGTTGACCTTCTACAAAAACCTCTCAAGATAAATACTACATACATTAGCATTTCTTCCGTCAACCCTGGAAATATACCCAGCCAAAATGCACTGTGCATGACCATATCTGTATTCCCAAGTTCGCCCACAACTCGGTATTTTAACCCCTGATATAAAGGCTGACGCACCAAATTTCCCCCAAACAGCAACCGAGTCCCAATCCGCTTTTCTTCCAGATATTGCACCAACGCATTACGGGTAAACGGTGCATTCTCCCTAACTGATAGCAGAAAACCAAACCAACTCGGCTCAGAGTTCGGTGCAGCTTCCGGCAATACCAAAACATCCTGCAAATCTTGCAACTGCTGATGTAAAAAATCAAAATTATGCCGACGCTTTGCTACAAACTCAGGCAATTTATCCAACTGAGCACAACCGACTGCGGCCTGCATATCGGTCATTTTCAAGTTATAACCAACATGAGAATAAGTATACTTGTGATCGTACCCAAAAGGTAAATCACCCAATTGCCAGCCAAACCGCTTACCGCAGGTATTATCAACCCCCGGCGGGCACCAACAATCCCTACCCCAGTCACGGAAAGATTCGACAATCTTCTTCAGACGAGTATCATTGGTCAAAACCGCACCTCCTTCACCCATAGTCATGTGATGGGCTGGGTAAAAACTAGCCGTCGATAGATGCCCAAACGTGCCAGTTTTCTTTCCTTGATAAAGACTTCCCACCGCATCACAATTATCCTCAATTACCCACAGGTCATGCTTATCAGCAAAAGCCATTACCGCCTCAATATTAAACGGATTACCCAAGGTATGAGCAACCATAATGGCGCGAGTACGGGATGAAAAAGCAGCCTCTAACTGGTCAGTGTCGATATCATAAGTGGGTAACTTGACATCTAAAAACACTGGAACTAACTGATTTTGAAAAATCGGATTTACAGTAGTAGGAAACCCCGCCGCTACCGTAATCACTTCATTCCCAGGTTGCAGCCGTTTATCCCCCAACTTCGGTGAAGTCAGCGCCGATAAAGCTAATAAGTTTGCAGAAGAACCAGAATTGACTAGCAGACAGTGCTTGACTCCCATCCACTCAGCAAACCGCTCTTCAAACTCAGTCGCATAGCGCCCAGTAGTCAGCCAAAAATCTAGCGACGCATCGACTAGCTGTACTAACTCGCGATCGTCAAATACTTTACCTGACACTGGGACATAAGTTTGACCAGGAACAAACTGTTTGTGGGCAAACTTAAACTGATGGTATGCTTCAACGGCAGCAAAAACTTGCTCTCTAAGCGCTTGCTCTTGCTCTGAACTACTAACTGGGCGCGGTGTGGCTTGGGTCATGGCGATCGCAAATCAATAAGATAGTACAGGTATGAGTTCGGGAATCAATAGGTCACTATACCATTGAATCATCAATCACACGTTGATAAAACAGGGACTTTCATTCATCAAAAATTGCTCATACCACTCAATTGTTTCTTTCAACCCTTCTTCTAGAGGATACTTAGATTCCCAGCCGAGCATTTTTCGCGCCTTATCAGCCGAAAGATACTGATGTTTAATTTCATTCTTTGCGCGATTCAATATGACAGGCTCTAAATAACTCTTTCCCATCAATCTTAAAACATGATCTACCATGCCCCGCACCGAAATTTGCAGCTCATTACTGAAATTAAACGCCTCTCCCAAAATTTCTTTCCTGTCCATTTGTTCAGCCAAATGGAGATAAGCTAAAACCCCATCCTTCGCATAGAAATAGTCCCGGATAAAAGTGCCATCACTGCGAATGACTACCGGCTTGTCTCGTAATGCCGATCGAATTGTAGACGGAACAATGCGATTGAAATTCAAGTCTCCGCCGCCGTAAAAATTGCCACAGCGAGTAATGCACACGGGCAAACCGTAACTGACGTAGTAAGCCCGACTGATTAAATCAGCACAGCTTTTAGAAACATCGTAAGGGTGTTCTCCTTGCAGCGAAGTTGTTTCGCTGTAAGGCAAGACTAGCTGGTCTCCATAGGCTTTATCGCTTGATGCTATGACAATTCGAGTCACACCACCGACGCGACGACAAGCTTCTAGAATATTCCAAGTACCTTTAATATTCGTTTCAAAAGTTGCGACAGGCTCTCTATTTGCAACTCCCACAATTGTCTGAGCGGCTAAGTGAAACACCGTATCGACTTCATACTCATTGATGGCTCGTTCTACCGTTGGCAAATCTTCGACACAACCGCGAACGATATTAATTTGTCTATACCACTCTCCAGCATAAAGTCGGGATTGCGGCACTAAGTCCCGGACTAATCCCGTTACCAAGGCTCCTCTTTCCAACAACTCAGCCACTAACCAGTTGCCCAAAAGGCCAGTGCAGCCTGTCACCAATACCGATCGATCGCGCCAAAACTCACTCATTCCCACACCCTCCAAGGAGCCTCTCCATTATCCCAAAGTTCGTTCAAATATTTATACTCGCGGTAAGTATCCATTGCAAAAAAGAAACCTTCGTGGCGGTAAGCCATCAATTGTCCCTGAGCCGCTAACCGTTCTAGAGGTTCCCGCTCTAAGAAACAATCATCCCCGCTCAAATCTTCAAATATGCTGCGGTGAAGTATCAAAAATCCTGCACTGGCCCAGCCATCAATTTGAGGTTTTTCCGTGAATTCCAGAACTTTGCCTTGGTTGTCCACATCTAAAATACCATATCGAGATACCGGACGCACTGTGCTAACAGTTGCTAGCTTACCATGAGACTTATGAAAATCCACCAGCGCCCCAATATCGATATCAGCAACTCCATCACCGTAGGTCACCATAAAGGTATCATCAGTAATGTATTTCTCCACACGCTTTACCCGCCCCCCAGTCATGCTGTCTGGCCCTGTTTCCGCCAGTGTCACCTTAAAATCTTGCTCCTGGTGTTCCTCGTGATAGGTAATCTGGTTTTGGCGGCCCAAGCAAATAGTAAAATCATTATTCATCGCTTCATAATTCAGGAAATACTCCTTAATCATGTTGCCGCGATAGCCCAAACACACAATAAAATCCCGGAAACCGTAGTGGGCATAGGTCTTCATAATATGCCAAATAATCGGCCGCCCGCCCACATCAACTAGGGGCTTAGGACGAAATTCTGTTTCTTCTCGGAGACGAGTCCCCAAACCGCCGGCTAGTATAACTACTTGCATTTTTTCACACTTTGAAATGTCATCAACTAATCTCTAGTTACAGTGGAATCCTGAGATTTTAGTGTCTGGCAAATGCACCCCATTTTACTACGTAGGGTAAGTTTTGCCCGCCCGATCGCCCGCACCGACACAAAGCCCTTGCCTCCCAGATGATACCAGACCGCAACCCCTCTGAGAATGTTCCGGAAAAACTAGGTATTATAGACAAGCCACTGCTGCCAAGCGCTAGGTAATTCAGCTTACAACAATACGATTTATCGATACAAGTGAGCAAAGACGATCGCCCCCACCCACGCGATCGAACAAAGGGCGATCGACCAACACGCGCGATCGGGTAAACTAGAAAGGTCGATCGCCCCGTCCCCTTGTACCGTTAAGCCAAAACAGAGCTTTTGATGTCGAAGACCTACGCTAATTTACCATAAAATTTAAGCTACAGTCCAATCTTCTAATATTAAATTAGGCACTTTAGCAAAATCTCTTCGATTGCGCGTGACTAAAACCGCATGACAAGAGAGGGCGATCGATGCTATCCTTAAATCCTGTGTCCCAACTCTAATCTTTTGACGCTGTAATTCCAAATAATAGTTATCCGCAATTGCGTCAAATTCAAGCACGGGAAAATTCTGCAAAAAACTAATTGTATAAAATAGCCTAGTATAACCTGATATTCTTTGTTCTGAAGAAGTAGCTTGCCTAATTACATTCAGACGACCGCGCATTTGTTCTTCCCAAGTAATTATAGTTAGCGCTGTTTCGCCCACAGGTAATCTACTAAATCTATCGGTCACAAGAGTATCTTGTCTTTCTAACAAGGAAACATGGTCTGTATCCAATATTCTTAAAATCAACTTCCCGCTGTCTCCGCATCAATCTGTCGAAAATACTCTTCATCTAATTCGCGACGATACTCCGCTATATAAGCCAACATATCATCAAATGTTTCATCATTTTTAAACATACCCACTACTTTTAGCATAGGATTATTAGGTTGTTTTTGACGCAACTCTTCTAGCTGTTCATCACTCATTGGTTGACGAAATTTTTCAGGATTTATTAAAAACTCTTTTTTGGTTTCTATGACATGATTTAAAAATTCCAAATTTTGTTCAGTAATATCCACTAACTGCAAACAAGATTGTATTTGGCTTTCTGAAAAATGCTCGTATAAGTGACCGATCGCCTTAGTGATAAATGACCAACTAACTCGTTTCACATTTCTAAAAGATAAAACTACTGTTTTTTGGCGAGCTATCGCTTCTGAAATTAGGGGATAAATCACTTGACCTTCCCATTCAAAATTCAGTTCATCTTTGCCTAATAGCTGAGTAATATTAATCTTAATATTGGCATTTTTATCTGATTCTGGTCGATCTTCCTGCGAGCTGACAGCGGGTACTTGCAACGCACCAATCAAATCAATTACTACCCGTTGTTGTGCGGGAGATAGAGTCTTTAATTGGAGAATTATCTCTTGTTCGTTGGGGCTGGTTTGAGTTATTTGAGTCATCGTCAACTTACCTCAGTCATTAAGTATAATTATACATCGTCAACTCATTAATTAGGAAACTTAAGCTACAGTCCCATCGTATCCGCTCAATAAATCGGGAAAAATTGCTTACTAACGAGTCTCAAACATCGCAAAATCATTCCCAAAAGGTAGCCTACCCCAATTTATTGAGTGGATACGGAAATACTCCTTAATCATGTTGCCTTTGTAGCCCAAACACACAATAAAATCCAGGAAACCGTAATGGGCATAGGTCTTCATAATATGCCAAATAATCGGTCGCCCGCCCACATCAACTAGGGGCTTAGGACGAAATTCTGTTTCTTCTCTCAGACGAGTCCCCAAACCGCCGGCTAGTATAACTACTTGCATTTTTTCACACTTTGAAATGTCATCAACTAATCTCTAGTTACAGTGGAATCCTGGGAAACGGACAGCAGTTCCAAATTCGCTTTCAAATATGCGACAAAGCACATAACTCAATTTAGGTGTATCAGGGGAAATTCCTTCCTTCATTTTGTCATAATCTGAGTCGTGACTAATTATCCCATTATTAGTATAGGCAATCCATTCACCTCGATATTTTTTCAAATGTCGGCGATTGGCTTTATACCACTCATTAGCCGTTGCATATTCTGCTGCCATCTTTTAACCCCTATTTTTGCATCAAACCATCCTCGCCTCCACCATCATCCGCACCACATCGGGCATCTTATACTTCGCCTCCCATCCCAACTTTTCTTTTGCCTTACCCGGATTACCCATCCCAAGTGCAATCTCCGTTGGTCTGTAGAGACTCGCATCAGTTACTAAATGTTCCTGCCAATCCAAACCCGCAGAAACAAACGCGGTCTGCACAAACTCCTCCAAAGGATAACTTACACCAGTAGCAATTACATAATCATCCGGTTCATCCTGCTGCAACATCAAATACATCGCCTCCACATATTCCGGCGCCCAACCCCAGTCCCGCTGCACCGAAATGTTGCCCAAATGCAATTTTTCGGAACTACCCGCAGCAATTCGGCACACAACAGATACAATCTTTTGCGTGACGAACCTCTCCGGCCGCAGAGGCGACTCGTGATTGAACAGAATACCAGAACACGCAAACAAATTGTACGCTTCCCGATAATTCGCTACTTCCCAAAATGCCGTTGCTTTCGCCACCGCGTAAGGGCTTCTGGGGCGAAAAGGCGTATTTTCATCTGCTGCACTGCCTCCGGTATCCCCAAAACATTCGCTGGAACTGGCATTGTAAAGTTTAATTGTTCTGCCTGTAAACCGAATTGCTTCTAAGAGATTTAATGTGCCTGTGGCAATGCTTTCGAGAGTTTCTACCGGTTGTTCAAAAGACAAGCCGACCGAACTTTGACCTGCTAGATTGTACACTTCGTCGGGCTGAATTTTCGCTAGTACCTGCAAAACGCTGCGAAAATCGTTGAGAGACATGGATTCTAGTTTTACTCTGTCTCGGATGCCCAAACGGGCAAGGTTTCCGAAACTAGACATTTGGGCGTCCCTGGAGGTGCCGCAAACTTCATAACCTCGATCGAGCAAAAGTTTAGCTAAATAAGCTCCATCCTGACCTGATATACCACAAATTAACGCTTTTTTCATACCACATTTTTCTTTCAAAGCTCTACCGTAGCTGTTGCTATTTTTCCAGTTTTTTAACTTTTGTCGTAATTTTTATTCTTTTTAATATTTGGGATTTTCCGACGACTTACCAGAGCAAGTTTAAGCGCTTACTACAAACAAATTTCAGGATTTACGCCCGGAGGCTAAAGAAACCGGGTTTTTCACCGATATTAAGGGTTTCCACCAAATATTTGGGTGAAAAAACCCGGTTTCTGCCCCCCTGTGCGATCGCCAGTCAGTTAGACATCGACTCAAAAGTACAAAATATCAGCATTTTACCTTCTGCCGAATGACTGATCCCTTCTGCCTTCAGGTACTAACCTTCCCACCTTTGGGCGACCAATTCAGCCAAGTCAACCACCCGCTGACTGTAGCCCCACTCATTGTCGTACCAAGCCAACAACTTCACCATGTCGCCGTCCATAACTAGCGTCAAGCTGGAATCCAAGATCGAAGAAGCATCGTTTCCGCGATAGTCGCAAGAAACCAAAGGCAAATCGTTGTACTCCAAAATCCCCTTCAGTGGGCCTTCGGCCGCTTCTTTGAAGACTTGATTTACTTGCTCGGCAAAAGTCTTTTTCTCTACCTGAGCCACAAAATCAACTACCGACACATTAGGAGTCGGCACGCGCATGGCGATGCCATTTAACTTACCCTTCAATTCTGGAATTACCAAAGCCACAGCTTGGGCCGCTCCGGTAGAAGTCGGCACAATATTCATCGCAGCAGCCCGCGCCCGCCGCAAGTCGCGGTGGCTGGCATCCAGCAAGCGCTGGTCGCCAGTATAGCTGTGGGTAGTGGTCATCATGCCTTTGACGATGCCAAAATTTTCGTGAAGCACTTTCAGTACAGGAGCCAGACAGTTAGTAGTACAGCTAGCATTGCTGATGACAGTGTAGTCACTGTGCTTGTAGTTGTGGTGGTTGACTCCCATCACATAGGTGCCAACTTCAGGCCCCTTGCCCGGAGCTGTAATTAGCACTTTTTTAGCGCCGGCAGTGATATGCTTCGATGCACCAGCTTGGTCAACGAAGACGCCGGTCGCTTCAATAATCAGATCAATACCCCAATCTTTCCAAGGCAAGTTTAACGGGTTGCGATCGCTCACGCATTTAACTGTCTTCCCATTTAGAGTAATGGAATTTTCATCCGTACTGATGTCCACACCCTTCAACGTTCCCATCATGGAATCGTATCTCAGCAAGTGAGCATTTGTTTTCGGATCGGAAGTGTCATTAATAGCTACCAACTCTAGCTGGCTGTTTTCTCTGCCCAACCAGCAGCGCGCAAAACTGCGTCCAATACGTCCAAAACCATTGATCGCGACTCTAATCACCTTGTACCTCCTAATGATGGCAGCCTCTAGCTCAGGCTGAAATTTTGGAAAAATTTAAGAATTGACTTATGACACCAGATCATATCGCAAAGGTCGATCCTTTCTAACTTTTTGTCTTTATCAAAAAAACCCGAACTTTTCTAGAAGGCAGAAGTCGCAAGGCAGAAGGCATTCCGCTTTCTGTCGCTGGTTACTGGTAAAGCTGATGGATCGCAATATAAGTTCGGACAACTTCGGGGACTAAGTAGCGGAGGTCGCGACTTTCGGCGCAGCAACGGCGGATGTGGCTCGACGAAATCTCGATCGCACGCATGGACAGCACCTCCCAGCGAATTTCCACGTCCATAAGAGCCATTTGTTCGGCAACTCGCAAGCCAACAGCATTTGTCTGAACCTGCATTCTGTCTCCCCCGGAATCGATGGGCTTTCCACCCGGACAATCTCCCCACTCGGACACTCCCCCAATCTCCCCGCTTTCTCCTCTCTCCCCATCTCGCTGACTCGGACGCGGGCCCACCAACCACTCGCACAACCCGCCAATTTCGCCGCACCGGTGCCATTTGGGGAGAGTCAGGAGTGCGTCGCTACCAATAATCCAGTACCAGCGATCGCCTGGATACAATTTTTGCAAATACAGCAGGGTGTCGATCGCAAAAGAACTGCCTCTGGGATTTGCCTCCGGCGGCGAAATTACGAAGTCCTTGCGATCGCCGATCGCCAGAGCGAGCATTTCCCGCCGCCGCTCAAAACTTGCCAAATCCGGGCGCCACTTGTGAGGAGGAGAGCGATCGGGTACCCAAATGACTCGATCGAGATTAAATTGACTCGCCGCCGTCTCGGCCACCAACAGATGGCCCCAGTGAACCGGGTCAAAAGTCCCCCCAAAAATCGCTATTTTCGCCATATTTCCCAAAAATCAGGATTATTAATAGAGACATCGCCCAAATTTTATGTTTTTACGCTTTTAGCCATCAGCTCGATCGCTTTTCGCCTATTTCAACTAACTGCATAACGGATTGTATATATAACTAAGTGAGAAGAGATACTATATTTGCGATCGTGTCATATCGTTTCAGGTTGCATCGGTATCGTTCAAATGTGCAAACAGTCAACAATCATGTCGCTCGTGCAACCGGAATTGATATCAATCTCTGACAAGCGAATTTCTTGATGGTACCCGCCACGTGATTTATCCGTGGAATCAATCCAAAATCTAAAATCTAAAATCCTCAAGCCCTGAATCGATCAGTGGGGTCGCCTCCAAAATCCAAAATCTAAAATCTAAAATCGAATGACCTTCGGGAAAAAATGACCGTACAAGTAGAGAAATGACTAGAAAACGAGCGAAGTTTGACCATACGTGGTAGTGTTTGTAAATCCTTATGGGTTTTACCCTCAATCTTGGTAAAAAAATTGTGGGGCTTTTGCTGCCGTATCCCAGCACAGCAGACGGATAGAAATAGAAAGAATGCAGGAGATATGCAACCGCCCAAAATTCGTCTGTTGGCCCAGACCCCAGACCCCATTCTCTCTGACCTGCAATTTTCGAGCTGTGACGGTTCCGGAAAAATACTCGGTACTAAGTCATATAGGATACAAGACAAACATCTCTACAAGTCCCGCAAATCTAGGGACGCGCAGAGAATTTTGTACAAAATCTCTAGCGAACTGTATCCTGAAAAAACAATTCTTGATATGATATCGCGTGTTATTGGCGTGGTGTGGTGTGTGAGGAGCGAAGATGCCGAGTTCTGTTGATTTCAGCGGTAGACCATTTCATTTCATCGGCATTGGTGGGATTGGGATGTCAGCCCTTGCCTATATTCTAGCTAAACGCAAGTTGCCTGTGTACGGCTCCGACATTAAATCGAGTCACATAACCGAGCGCTTGCAGGGAATGGGAGCTCACATTTTTTGGCATCAAGAAGCCAGGAATTTTGAAGTATTTCAAACGACCCTCAACGGTAGCAGTCCCGACTGCGGGCCGCAAGGGGCCGTATCCTCGGCTGTCGCTGGCACGGTAGGGACTTCCGTCGCGACTGCCGAAGCTCTCAAATTGAACGGTAACGCTTGTGCCGCCCAAGCAATGGGGGGATTGCCTCAAGTAGTATGTTCTACGGCAATTCACCCGGCAAATGCCGAATATCGAGCTGCTTTAGATTTGGGCTGTCCGATTTTTCATCGATCGGATGTGTTGGCAGCCTTAATTCAAGATTATCAAAGTATCGCCGTAGCCGGGACTCACGGCAAAACTACTACTAGCAGCTTAATCGGCTTCATGCTGATGGTGGCGGGTCTAGACCCGACAATTGTGGTAGGAGGCGAGGTAAATGCTTGGGAAGGCAATGCCCGTTTGGGAGAAGGCCCCTACTTAGTTGCCGAGGCTGATGAATCCGACGGTTCTCTCGTCAAGCTGGTAGCCAAAATTGGCGTAGTCACAAATGTGGAACTGGATCATCCAGACCATTACGATACCCTCGACCAGGTAATAGACACGTTTAAGGTGTTTGCTCAAAACTGTCAAACCTTGGTGGGCTGCATTGACGACCAAATCGTCAAAGACTGCCTTGAACCTAATGTTAGCTACAGCTTGCAGCCCGACAGCGGTGCTGACTACACGGCTTCGGATGTGGAGTACGGAGCAGAAAGCACCAAGGCTGGCATTTGGGAGCGAGGAGCTTTCCTGGGGGAAATGGAGTTGAAATTGCTAGGCAAACACAATCTCAGCAATGCACTAGCTGCGGTAGCGGTGGGCCGATTGTTGGGGTTAGAGTTTTCGGCGATTGCGAAAGCGATTGCTGGCTTTGAAGGAGCTCGCCGCCGTTTTGAGGTGCGGGGTTTTCACAATGACATCCTGTTTGTGGACGACTACGCCCACCATCCTAGCGAAATTCGCGTTACCTTGGCGGCTGCTCGCTTGCGTATCGAAGGTAGCGAAAAAAATCCCAAATCCCGAAGAGTGGTTGCCATTTTTCAACCCCACCGTTACAGCCGGACTCTGACATTTTTGCCAGAATTTGCTCAATCTTTTGGGGATGCTGACTTGGTTGTGGCTTGCGATATTTATAGTGCTGGGGAACGGAATTTAGGAGAGATTAGCGGGCAGCAGGTTGCTGATTTGATTGCTAAAGAAGGTCGAGAGGTTGAGTTTCGGGCTTCCCTGGAGTCGGTAAGTAAGTTTTTAACCGAAAATCTGCAACCGGGGGATTTGGCTCTGTTTTTGGGAGCTGGCAATCTGAATCAGATTATTCCAGAGGTTATGGCTTTTTATCAACAAGCCGATCGCCCTGATTAGCTCGCTCGCCCAGAAGAGTCGATCGACAGCCCCCGGCGGTGCAGGTTGTACCGACACTGCTGACTCGAGCGGCTCGCAGGGATGGGCGCCACAACCACCGGTAAATAGAAATTTCAACCACGTCTTCTCTTCGCAGGTATTTTTAAGGATTTTCAAGATGGTGACTATCTCGAATGACTCCTCTGTTAAGGACAATCGGCGAGTGTATTCTCCTATTTCTTTGCGGGGAACTGATTGCAAGATTAACTCCCAAGTTTCGCTGGCGGGCCTGACTTCCTTCCGAGTCGGTGGCCCTGCCGAGTGGTACATTGCTCCCCGCAGCATGGAGGCTTTGCAAGCGAGTTTTGCCTGGGCACACGATGAAGGGGTGCCGGTGACTCTGCTGGGTGCGGGTTCTAATTTGTTGGTGAGCGATCGGGGTTTGTCCGGTTTGGTCGTCGGCACTCGCTACCTGAAACAGGTGAATTTTAATCCAGAAACAGGTCAAGTTACAGCGGGGGCGGGGGAGTCAATTCCGCGCCTCGCTTGGTTAGCGGCTAAACGGGGCTGGAAAGGCCTCGAATGGGCAGTTGGCATACCGGGCACAGTGGGAGGGGCTGTGGTGATGAATGCAGGCGCTCACAGGGGCTGTACTGCTGATATTCTGGTAAATGCTCGCGTCCTATCCCCAGGTGGCAAGGTGGAAATTCTGACTCCCCAAAAGTTGGAGTACCGCTACCGGACTTCGGGGCTGCAAGGGGGCGATCGGCTGGTAACAGAAGCGACTTTCCAGTTGCAGCCGGGATTCGACCGATCGCAAGTAATGGCAGAAACTAATGCCCATTTCAGCCAGCGGCGGACAACTCAACCTTACCACTTACCGAGCTGCGGCTCAGTCTTCCGCAACCCCGGCCCGAAGACGGCCGGTTGGTTTATCGAACAAGCGGGACTCAAGGGATACCAGATCGGCGGGGCACAAGTAGCTCAGCGCCATGCTAATTTTATTCTTAACTGCGGGTCGGCAACGGCCAATGATATTTTTCAAGTGATCCGCCACGTTCAACAGCAAGTCGAGCAGCGGTGGTCGCTGTTGTTGGAGCCAGAAGTTAGAATACTGGGAGAGTTTCCCTTCTAGGGCATTATTAAAGTAATAAGGAAACGGCAGACTGCCAGCCCACACACAATCGCAAAGTAGCTATGACAAAATCAGGACAAGGATTTGGCTTCGGCCTGGGCAAAATGAAAGAACTGACTGAAGCTTTCAAAAAAGCTCAGCAGGTTCAAGAAGGAGCTAAAAAGCTCCAAGAAGAGTTGGATGTAATGGAAATTGAGGGAACTGCCGGCGGCGGCTTGGTCAAGGTTTTTCTCAGCGGCAACCAAGAACCCCGCCGGGTGGAAATCTCGCCGGATGCCCTCGGTGAAGGTGCTGATGTGGTTTCTGAACTCGTCACGGTGGCGATGCAGGATGCTTACGCTAAGTCTACGATGACGATGCGGGAGAAAATGGAAGAACTCACCGGCGGACTGAATCTCCCCGGTTTCGGTTAATCATCAGTCATCAGTCAGTTGGCAGTTGACAGTAGTCAGCAGTCAGTAGTCATTAGAATGTTAGCTGTTGACTGTTGACTAAAATCTTGTAACTGCCAACTGTTGACTGTTGATTAAAATCTGCCAACTGCCAACTAGCCACTGCCAACTGCCAACTAGCCACCGCCAACTGCCAACTGACTGATGACTAAATTATTGTTTGTCTGCCTCGGAAACATCTGCCGATCGCCCTCAGCAGAAAATATTATGAATCACTTAATAGAAAAAGGCGGTTTGGGCGATCGCATCACCTGCGATTCTGCCGGAACTGCTGGCTATCACATTGGCAGCCCTCCTGACAGGCGGATGGCATTGGCGGCGAGGAAGCGAGAAATTGAATTGTTAGGAGAAGCGCGCCAATTTCAAAGGAAAGATTTTGAGAATTTTGATTTAATTCTGGCGATGGATCGGGAGAATTATCGGAATATTCTTGCTCTCGATAATTCGGGAAAATATAAAGATAAAGTGCGGTTAATGTGCGATTTTTGCCGGAAATACGACCTTAAAGAAGTGCCCGATCCCTACTACGGTGGCCCGGAGGGATTCGATCGAGTAATTGATTTGCTGTTAGATGCCTGCGAGGGATTGTTGGAGTATGTTCTAAATCAGGAACAATTAACAATTACCAATTAACAATTACCAATTACCAATTACCGACTAAATGGTGTTCCATCGCAAAGCGAACCAGTTCTGCTCGGTTGTTGCTTTCAGTTTTTCTGAACAAGCTGCTGACGTGCTTTTCGACAGTTCGAGGACTGAGGTGGAGCCTGGAGCCTATTTGAATATTAGAAAGACCTTCTGTCAGCAAATCTAGCACTTCTTGCTCTCGCTGCGTCAAACTCGGAGCATTAAGGCTTAGAGAGGGGCGATCGCCCGTTTCTGATTTTTGGTTTAAAAAATCTAATTCTCCCTTGCTCTTGACTCTGTTGCGCCCCTCTGTCGGCATCGGTTCAGGTTCGGGGGAGCGAGAGGGCGCCTGGGCGATCAGAGCGTAGCGATCGAGCAAAGAGCGAATTACTACCCCCAATTCCTGGAGTTCAAAAGGCTTAGCAAGATAATTGTCGCAGCCCATCTGATAGCCGCGAATCCGTTCCTCGGTGCTTGTCCGTTCCGTCAAAAAAATCACCGGCAGCAAGCGGAAAGCCGGACGAGTCCGGACTCGCCGCACGAATTCGTAGCCATCCATCTCGGGCATTGTAATGTCGGTAACAATCAAGTGGGGCCCAAATTCCTCTACCAAGCCCAAAGCTTCTTTGCCGTTCTCAGCAGCGATTACAGAGTAGCCGGAAATTTCCAGATAATCGGTAATCGACAAGCGAGTCGCAAAATCGTCGTCAGCAACCAGAATTGTCAAGGGCATGGGGGGAATTAATTATTAATTCTACTGGTGAATTACCCCACCGCATGGCGGATGGGGCTTCCTGTCTCATTGGCAGATGCCACGTTAGGAACTTACATTAGTTGCAAGTCCGACACTCAAGTCGGTGATGGTCTTACTCTCCCTCTCTACTGTTTCCAGCTTTATCTTCTAATGAGGAACCCAGGCAGCCGCCCTGCTTCCCAAGGCAGTTTGATTGTTTTCCGTACATCGCAGTTTGGTGTCTTTCTTACCGCCTATGGGCGTGCCAGTGACCGCAATCTTTCCCCCTTTCTCACGCTAGTTACCCGTGGTAAGCATATTACTGCTAGTGTGACCTTTGTTGACAGCCGTGTGGGTGGGTCGCAACCATTTATATACTAACTCGGAGGAGCTTTCGTTGTCGTCCGGCTATCCATCCCTACCCTGTAATAGGGATGGGGAATTGGGCCGAATTAGTTAACCTTCTTGATAACTTGTAGTTAAAGTGGCGGGCTGCGCGAAATTGCCCTCCAAAGCTACGCCGCGCCCGTTGGCTGCCAAATGCCGCAGAGTTTTGTAAATTGTCTCGATTTGCTCTGGCCTTCCTGCTTTTTTGGCTATTTCTGCTACAGACAAAGGTTTTTGGGCGTCTTTGAGCACTTGCAGTACCTGTTTTTGCAAATCCAACACAGCAGCGGCCGCTTTTTTGCCTGCTTCCACGCCCGGTTGGTGATAGGCATTGACATTCACTAAGGAACCGTAAAAACCTACTGCTCTTTCGTAGAGGGCGATTAATGCTCCTACCGTCCGAGGGTTTACTTGCGGTATTGTCAGAGTAATTGAATCTCGGTGATTTTCGTACAAAGCTTGTCGTGTTCCCTGCAACAAACCAGACAAATAATCTCCTGAAGTAACGCCAATTTCTACTTCTGGGGAAATGCCTTGCCTGTCTTCTAAAACTTCGATAAATGTTAGGAAGAAATTCGGCACGCCGTCTCGCAGTTGCTGGACGTAGGCGTGTTGGTCGGTGGTGCCTTTGTTGCCGTAAACTGCTATTCCTTGATGAACTGTGTTGCCGTCTAAATCTTGCTCTTTGCCGATCGATTCCATGACTAATTGCTGCAAGTAGCGGCTGAACAATAGCAGTGAATCTTTGTACGGCAAAACTACCATATCTTTTTCGCCGCGTCCGTTGCAGGCAAAGTACCAGGACATTGCTAACAGGGCGGCGGGATTGTTTTTTATTTCAGGGTTTCTGGTAGCTTCGTCCATGACTTTAGCACCGTCGAGGATTGCCCGGATGTCGATGCCTTGCAAAGCTGCTGGTAAAAGTCCGACTGCTGAGAGTTCCGAAGTGCGTCCTCCCACCCAATCGGCCATCGGGAAGGTGGTAATCCAGCCTTCAGACTTGGCTAATTTGTCTAGTTGGCTGTCTGTGCCGGTAATGGCAATGGCTTGTTTGGCAAAGTCGAGTTTTTGGGCGGCGAAGGCTTTTTGAACTTCGATCGTGCCGTTGCGGGGTTCGGGGGTGCCGCCGGATTTTGAGATAGTAATTACTAGGGTGCTGGCCAGTTTGTCTTTGATTTTGTTGAGGATGCGATCGATCCCAGCCGGGTCAGTGTTGTCGATAAAATGAATTGCTAGGGGCGGAATGTCTGGGGATAAAGCTTCGGAGACAAATTGGGGGCCGAGGGCGGAACCGCCGATGCCGATCGAGATTATATCGGTAAATTGCGGAGCAAATGGCGGTTTGATGTCGCGGCTTTGAACTTTCTTGACAAATGTTTCGATTTGTTGTAGTGTCTCGACTATTTCTTGTTTTAATTCTGGAGTGGGAGCCAAATCGGGGTTTCGCAGCCAGTAGTGGCCCACCATGCGGTTTTCGTCGGGATTGGCGATCGCACCTGCTTCCAAAGCTGCCATGTCTTTGAAAGCTTTCTCAAATTTGGGTTTCATTGTGACGTAGAGCGCGTCGTCGAACCCCATGCGGCTGATATCGAGGTAAAGTCCCAATCCAGAATGATAGTAAAGCCAGTCTTGGTAGCGTTGCCAGAGTGCTGCGGCGTCCATAGGAATTCTCTACAATTTTTTTAATGTTCGATCGGCGTCATCGGGAATCCACCAATTGTAGTGGAAAACTCACATTTTGCACCATTCTCGCTTAGCAGGCTTTCCGGCCTGTTCCACAAAGAATGAATTTTTTGTGCGGCTTGTATTCAGTTTTTACTTTTTCAAGCATAAATACTTAATGTTGTATAATATACAGATATTAGAATTTAAGTGCGATCGACTATGCTTACTCTCTCTCCCCAATTAAAAGAAAAATTAGCAACTCCGCTGAAAATCGGCGATTTTGAAGTGAACAGCCGCGTGCTGCAATCGCCCTTATCCGGCGTTACAGATTTGGTATTTCGCCGCCTGGTGCGCCGCTACGCGCCGGATTCGATGATGTACACCGAAATGGTAAATGCTACGGGTTTGCACTACGTGAAGCAACTGCCGAGAATTATGGAAGTTGACCCGAATGAACGCCCGATTAGCATTCAATTATTTGACTGCCGCCCGGATTTTTTGGCAGAAGCGGCACAGAAGGCAGTGGCAGAAGGAGCGGATACTGTTGATATTAATATGGGCTGTCCGGTTAACAAAATTACTAAAAATGGTGGCGGTTCTTCCTTGCTGCGAGCTCCCGAAACTGCCGAGGCAATTGTGCGGAGTGTTGTGCAAGCTGTAGATGTTCCTGTCACTGTCAAAACTCGCATCGGTTGGACGGATGGTGAAATTAATATTTTGGATTTTGCTAAGCGGATGCAGGATGCGGGTGCGAAAATGATTACCGTACACGGCCGCACTCGATCGCAAGGTTACACCGGCCCGGCAAAATGGGAGTGGATTCGCCGAGTGAAAGAAGTTTTATCGATTCCAGTTATTGCTAACGGGGATATTTTTTCAGTGGAAGCAGCGATGCGATGTCTGGAAGAAACCGGCGCTGATGGAGTGATGTGTTCGCGGGGAACTTTGGGCTATCCATTCTTGGTGGGAGAAGTTGATTATTTCTTGAAAACTGGTCAAGAAAAGATAGCTCCGACACCAATTGAACGCCTCGAATGTGCTAAAGAACATTTGCGGGCTTTGTGGGAATATAAAGGTGAAAGCGGTGTTTGCCAAGCGCGCAAGCACTTAACCTGGTATGCTAAGGGTTTCCCCGGCGCTGGGGAATTGCGGGGCGTGTTGGCTGTGGTAGAAACGGTTGAACAAGGTTGCAATTCGATCGATCGGGCGATCGAGCAATTGCCCGCAACTTGAACAAAAACAGTCCCGGAGGTAACTGGCCCAATTAGTAGGGTGCGTCAGTTGAGAAAATCCGAATTTTTCGTACTAACCTCAAGACTGACGCACCATACAGCGTCGTTAAAATGTGATAATTGCGTCCAGGACTGCAAAAAGTCGATCGCCAGCGGGAACGAAAACAAAACCCGCCTCTGCGGGCTAAGATTTAAGACACCATTAAAAATTTGTGTGTGGGGAAAAGCATGGATTCCTTAAAAGGACGAGATTTATTAAGTCTGGCAGATTTAAGTATTGATGAATTGAATTATTTGCTCGATTTAGCAGCAAGTTTAAAGTCGGGAATGGTAAAGCTGAAACGCAATAAAGTTCTCGGCTTGTTATTTTCCAAAGCTTCGACACGAACGCGGGTGAGTTTTACAGTTGCAATGTATAAATTGGGAGGGCAAGTGATTGACCTTAATCCCAACGTTACACAAGTCAGCCGCGGTGAACCTTTGGTAGATACAGCCAGGGTTTTAGACAGATATTTAGACATTTTGGCGATTCGGACTTTCGAGCAAAAGGATTTAGCAACTTTTGCTAACTATGCCAAAATTCCTGTGATTAATGCGCTGACAGATGACGAGCACCCATGTCAAGTGCTGGCGGATTTAATGACAGTAAAAGAGTGTTTTGGCAAGTTGGAAGGGGTGACTTTGACTTATTTGGGCGATGGCAATAATATGGCTAATTCGCTGATGTTGGGCTGTGCAATGACGGGAATGAATGTAAGAATTGCTTGCCCTCAAGATTTCCAGCCGAATGCTGAGATAGTGGAAAAAGCTAAAAATATTGCTAATGGAAAAACAGAAGTTACTGTGACGGCGGACGCAGAAGCTGCTGTGAAGAATGCTCAAGTGATTTATACTGATGTTTGGGCGAGTATGGGACAGGAAGAGGAAGCAAAAATCAGGATTCCTTTGTTTGAACCCTATCAGGTAAATGAACAATTGCTGAAGTTAGCAGATCAGAATGCAATTGTATTGCACTGTTTGCCCGCACACCGAGATGAAGAGATTACTGATGCAGTAATTGAAGGCAGTCAATCGCGTGTTTGGGATCAGGCAGAAAATCGGATGCACGCTCAGCAAGCTTTGCTGGCAAGCATCCTGGAAAGCGATTAGGAATAGAGAAAAGAAGAGAAGAATCGGCGGTTGAAAGAGAAAGCCATCTCTCTATCTCTTCTCTTTCTCTGCGCTCTCTGCGCTCTCTGCGGTTAATAAAAAAACCTAAGTAAGTCGGTGCAAAAAAAAACAACTATGTTAAAATAAGTAAATATAAAAAATATATCTACTAAGGTAACTCAATATATAGGCGCTCGATTAAGGTTGATACATCTTGTTCTTGCCCACATATTGTTCAGAAATGAACCCAATTGAATTGGAGTGGCAACACATTAAAAAAGATGAAGTAGCGGGAAAAATGTTTGAGAACGAGCTAGAACACTGAACTAAGCCGTCATTCCGGCAGTGGAAACTAGAGGAGAAAGAGGAAACTACAGCACACAGCGGATAAAATTTAACTCGAATCACGCCTCCTAATATTCCGTTACATACTTATAAACTTTCCTGCCTACTTACTTAACACCAGTTCATGGGAAAAACGGCTACGATTATACATAAACCTACGCAAATTGACCAGATGTGCAGAGATTTAGTGATACAGATCCTAACCCTATAAACCCATGTTCATTCGTACTACGGCTCTCACCCCACTAGAACTCAGGTCTGCGATCGTCCGGGAGCCCTTGGTGGTTTCACCCGATACACCGGTGATGGATGCGATCGCCCAAATGAGCGGCGTGCGAGCTATCTGTGATGCCACCAAAACTGTGGATGGGCAACGGGATGAACTCCATCTAGATATACGGTCAAGCTGCGTATTGATAATGGAAGACAGGCAGTTGCTCGGTATTTTGACAGAGCGAGACGTAGTACGCCTGAGTGCTCAGCAGCGTTCGTTAGAGAATTTGGCGATTCGGGAGGTGATGCTCCATCCAGTCGTCACCCTGCACGAGTCTGCCTTTACCGATTTATTTTTGGCGATTAGTTTGCTCCAGCAGTATCACATTGGCCATTTGCCCATCCTAGATGAGCACGATCGGCTCGTGGGGCTCGTGACTCATGAAAGTCTGCGGGAAACCTCTCGCCCTGTAGATATCTTGCGGTTGCGGCTGGTATCTGAAGTGATGACGAGTGAGGTCATTTGTGCTACACCAGATAGTTCCATGCTGGCGATCGCCCAACTTATGGCAGAGCATCGCGTCAGTTCCGTGATGATTGTACACCCAGGCGGAATCTCTACTGAACCGCTACAAATTCCAGTGGGGATTGTCACCGAGCGGGATATTGTGCAATTTCAGACATTGGGCTTGAAGCTGGAAACCTGTCTAGCTCAGGCGGTAATGAGTACACCGATTTTTGCCGTGAAACCCGACGATTCGCTCTGGACTGTGCAGCAGATGATGGAGCAGCGATCGATCCGGCGGTTGGCGGTGACAGGCGAGCAAGGAGAACTATTAGGCATCGTCACCCAGATTAGTTTGCTACAAGCCCTCAACCCCCTGGAACTCTACAAGCTGGCCCAGAAGTTGGAAGAGAAAGTGGTGCGCCTAGAGGCGGAGAAAATTCAAATGCTGGAAAGTCTCATAGAGCAGCAAGTTGAAGCCCGGACGATCGCCCTCAAAGCTAAGGCCGGGCGAGAGAAATTAGTCGCAGATGTGGCCACCCAAATTCGCTCGTCCCTAAGCCTGCAAACGATTTTGGATACGACTGTACAGCAGGTGCGGCAAGTGCTCGGCTGCGATCGCGTCAATATTTGGCAGTTTGAAGCCGATTGGCAAACCATTGCTGTAGCAGAGTCCACCGACTCGCCCCTGTCTCTGGTGGGCGAACGGATTAAGGATACCTGCTTTAAGCAAGATCAGGCTGAGATTTATCGCCAGGGGCGGATTCGCGTCGTACCGGATATCTACACAACCAAAATGTCAGACTGTCACAGGAATCTGCTGATCCGCCTCCAGACACGAGCCAAAATTGTCGTGCCCCTGCTCTGTGGCGATGAGTTGTGGGGCTTGCTCAATGCCAGCGAAAGCCAACACGCCCGCGAGTGGCAACCTGAAGAAGTAGAACTGCTGCAAGCCTTATCAGTGCATCTAGCGATCGCCCTTCAACAAGCCACCACCCACCAAAAATTGCAGGAGGAACTGGTAAAGCGACAGCGGATCGAAGCCACACTGCTTGAGAGCGAACAACTCTATGCTACCCTTGCTGCTGCTGCTCCAGTGGGGATTTTTCGCACCGACGCTGCGGGGCTATGCACGTATATCAACGATCGCGGCTGTGAGATCACCGGAATCACACCAGAAGCCATGATTGGAAAGGGATGGCAACAAGCGCTACACCCCGACGATCGCGATTGGGTCAGGGCCGAATGGGAGCAATTTATTCAATACCAACAGCCTTTTCAGCTCGAATTTCGCTTTCTACGTCCCGACGGTGTGGTGAGGTGGGTCTATGTGCAGTCCGTCGCCGAACGCGATGCAGAGGGGCAAGTAGTGGGGTATTTGGGCACAGTTACAGATATTACCGATCGCAAACAAGCTGAAGCCTGCCTGCTTGAGAGCGAAGAACGCTACGCTACCCTGGTGGAAGCCGCTCCTGTGGGGATTTTTCGCACCGATGCTGCGGGCAACTGCATCTATGTTAACGATCGCTGGTGTCATATCAGCGGACTCACGCCCAAAACCGCTGCCAGAGAAGGATGGCGACAAGGGCTACACCCCGACGATCTCGTCGCGAGCGCCACCGAATGGCAGCAATCTATCGAAGAAAATCGTCCCTTCCAACTCGAATACCGCTTTCAACGTCCCGACGGTGGGGTAACTTGGGTCTATGGGCAGTCTGTTGCCGAACTCGATGCAGAGGGGCAAGTAGTCGGCTATGTAGGGACGATTACAGATATTAGCGATCGCAAGCAAACAGAACTCGCCCTGTCTCAACTGGCAGCTATTGTCGAGTCGTCTGCCGAGGCCATCATCAGTAAAACTTTAGATGGCGCGATCGTTAGCTGGAACGCAGGGGCAGAAAAACTATTTGGTTATCAGGCTCAGGAAGTCATCGGTCAATCGATACTCCTACTGAGGCCCACTGAACTCAGGAATGAGGAATCATCCATTCTGGAAAAAATTCAGCAAGGAGAAGCCGTTACTCATTATGAAACTGTGCGACAAAACAAAGATGGAAAGTTAATGGATATTTCGTTTACGGTTTCTCCTATTAAAGATGGGACTGGAAAGATCGTTGGCGCATCAAAAATTGCTCGGGATATTAGCGCTCGCAAGCGATCGGAACAGGCATTACAAAAAAGCGAAGCCCAAAACCGAGCCATATTAGCAGCAATTCCCGACTTCATGTTTCGCATCGGTGCCGATGGTATTTATCGGGGGGGCGTGACAGCCAGTCGTGAGATCGACTTTCTCCCCGCAGATTTCGATACTGCTGGTTTGGCGATGGTGGATGTTGTGCCAGCAGAGATTGCGACTCGACATCTACATTACCTAGAGCAAGCCTTACGCACAGGAGAACTGCAAATTTATGAACAACAGGTGCAGATTGGCGATCGCCTGCAAGATGAAGAGGTCAGAGTTGTCAAAAGCAGCGAAGATGAAGCCCTGTTTATGATTCGAGACATTAGCGATCGCAAGCAGGCCAAAGAAGCCCTAATCCGTTCTCAGGAACAATTAAGCTTAGTTTTAAAAGGCTCCAATGACGGTTGGTGGGATTGGAATCTAAGTGAAAACAACATTTACTACTCTCCCCGTTGGTGGGGGATTTTAGGGTATGAGCCTGGAGAACTTGAGGGTGCGCCCGATCTATGGCAGCAACGGATACACCCTGATGATTTAGATCGGGTCAATCAGTTTCTGCAACAACAAATCACAAATGGTATTGAGTCTTACGAGGTCGAGTTTCGTTTGCTGCACAAACAAGAACATTATGTTCCAGTCATTTCGCGTGGTTTTATTTTGCGGAACGATCGCGGCACTCCCGTTAGGATTTCCGGTACCAATACGGATTTGACTGAACTTAAAAAGGCCGAGCGACAACTGTACCAACTCAATCAACAGCTAGAAGCAAAAGTCGCAGAACGCACCCAAGAGCTTTGGCAAGTCAACAGCCTGCAACGCGCTATCCTCGATGGTGCTGATTACTCCATCATCTCCATCGACCCAACTGGTATCATCCAAACCTTTAATGCCGGAGCCGAATGGATGCTGGGTTACAGTGCCGCAGAAATGGTCGGCATTGCCACACCTGCACTCATTCACGATCTCCAAGAGGTAATTGACCGAGCAGTCTCCCTATCTGTCGAATTGGGGCAAGAAGTCCCTCCCAGCTTTGAGGTTTTTGTTGCCAAAGCACGCCAAGGCCTTGTCAGCGAAGAAGAGTGGAGCTATATCCGCAAAGATGGCTCTCGATTTCCTATTTCGCTATCCATCACTGCCCTCAAAGGTACTAATCAGGAAATTATCGGCTTTTTAGGCATCGCCAAAGATATTACCGATCGCAAACGAACCGCAGCAGAACTACAGAAACTATCAGATCGTCTCGCCTTGTCCCTCAAATCTGGGGCGATCGGTTGTTGGGAATGGGACATTGCACAGAACACCATCCTTGGGGATGAGCGGATATACGAAATGTTTGGTCTCACGAAACCATCTAATTCCCGTATAGCCTATGATACTTGGGTAAACGAGCTACTACATCCCGACGATCGCATCTCCACTGAAACATTGCTTCACCAAGCTGTCTTGGGAAAGGCAGAATACGATACCGAGTATCGGAGCCTGCATCCTGATGGCAGCATCCACTTTATTAAAGCCTATGGAAGGGTGGTGAAAAATGCCCCAGACCATCGCCTTACCATGATAGGGATCAACTTTGATATTACCGATCGCAAACAAGCCGAAGCAGAACTACAAAAACTATCGGATCGCCTCGCGTTGTCCCTCAAATCTGGGGCGATCGGTTGTTGGGAATGGGACATTGCACAAAACACCCTCCTTGGGGATGAGCGGATGTACGAACTATTTGGTGTCACGAAACCATCTGATTCCTTTGTGGCCTACGACATTTGGGTAAATACGCTACATCCCAATGACCGCAACCCTACCGAAACATTGCTCCAGCAAGCCGTTTTAGGACAGGCAGAATACGATACCGAGTATCGGGTGTTGCATCCCGATGGTAGCATCCGCTTTCTTAAAGCCAATGGAGTGGTGGTGCGAGATGCCCAGGGCAATCCCCAGAGCATGATTGGGATCAATTTTGATATTACCGATCGCAAACAAGCCGAAGCCGAACTACAGAAACTATCCAAGCGCCTCGCCTTGTCCCTCAAATCTGGGGCGATCGGCTGTTGGCAATGGGACCTTGTACACAACATCATCATCTGGGATGAGCGGATGTACGAACTTTATGGTGTCACAAAACAATCTGATTCCCGTGTGGTCTACGACATTTGGGCAAGCGGGCTACATCCCGATGACCGCATCTCCACCGAAACATTGCTCCAGCAAGCCATCTTAGGACAGGCAGAATACGATACCGAGTTTCGGGTGCTGCATCCCGATGGCAGCATCCGCTTTATTAAAGCCTCTGGAGTGGTGGTGCCAGATGCCCAAGGCAATCCCCAGAGCATGATCGGGATCAACTTTGATATTAGCGATCGCAAACAAGCTGAACTCGAACGGCAGCAGTTAATTCAAGAACTATCCGCTTTCAAACTCGCCCTCGATCATTCCGCGATTGTCGCCATCACCAATGCTCAAGGGGTTATTACCTACGCTAACGATCGCTTTTGCGACATCTCTGGCTACTCCCGCGATGAACTGCTCGGTCAAACCCATCGCATTGTCAACTCTGGCTACCATCCCCCCGCTTTTTTCCAAGACCTATGGCGCATCATTACCAGCGGTCAGATTTGGCGCGGTGAAATTTGCAATCGGACGAAGAACGGTAGCCTGTACTGGCTTGCCAGCACCATCGTCCCCTTTCTGGACGAACAAAGGCGGCCTTTCCAGTATCTAGCAATTCGCTTCGACATTACCGCCCGCAAATTGGCTCAAGCAACTCTCCAGCAGGAAAATACTTTCCGTCAACAAATTGTAGAAAACATGGCAGAAGGGCTGTGCGTTTTCCATGAAGTTGAGCAGTTTCCCTTTCTCCGCTTCACAGTCTGGAATCAGCAAATGCAAGCGATTACGGGCTACAGCTTAGAAGAAATCAACCACTTGGGTTGGCATCAAAGTCTTTACCCGGATTCAGAAGCTCAAGAACAGGCGATCGCCAACCTCAGACAGATACAAGAAGGCGAAAGCTTTATTGCCCAGGAAAGGGAAATCCAGCGTAAAGATGGGCAGAAACGCACTATCGCCATTGCTGCCTCAATCCTATCGAGCAACGACGGACTGATTTATATACTGGCCTTGATCCAAGACATTACCGATCGCAAACAGATTGAGGCTCAATTAGCAGAGAGTGAAGGTAAATTCCGGCGGCTAATAGAAGGAGGTAAAGATGTGATTTGGTCATCTGATAAAGATGGCATTATCACTTATCTCTCACCGCAATTCAAGAATGTTTTTGGCTGGGAAGATAGTGAATGGATTGGTAAGCCGTTTATAGACCTGGTGCATCCAGACGATATCCTATTCGTGCATAGTGATTATGAGCAGAATGTCAATTTTTCTCAAAACTCAAGTCATTCTGAGTTCCGACATCACCACAACAATGGTAATTATGTTTGGGTGAGAACCAGCATCACAGCTATTAAAAATGCTGAAGGAGTAGTGATTTATATCCAGGGAGTTTTATCGGATATCACCGATCGCAAACAAGCCGAACTGAAATTGGAACAACAGGCAAAACAGGAACGCTTGCTGGGATCGATTACTCACAGGATGCGGTCATCTCTGAACCTGAACGAGATTCTCAATGTCACTGTTGAGGAAATCCATCAGGTTTTGCAATCAGATCGAGTGCTAGTCTATCGCGTGTTTCCGGGAGGGACGGGGGCTGCCATTGCGGAATCTGTTTTGCCACAATGGCCGCGTATTCTGGATATCGTCTTTCCTGAAGAAGTTTTCCCACAAGAGAACTACGATCGCTATATCCAAGGAAGAGTTTATGCCCTCAGCGATCGCGAAGATGAAAACCAGTCAGTCTTACCCTGCTTGATTGAATTCCTCGAATCCATAAATGTCAGAGCTAAACTTGTAGTTCCAATTATTCTGAATCAAACTCTGTGGGGATTACTGATCGCCCATCACTGCGATCGTCCGCGCCAGTGGGAAGATTGGGAAATTAATTTATTTAAACAAACGGCTAACCAATTAGCGATCGCCATTCAGCAGTCTAATCTTTTTGAGCAATTACAGACAGAATTAGCCGAACGTCAACGGGCAGAAGCCCAACTGACCGAAACGAACGCCCAACTAGGCATTTCCAATGAAGAATTAATCCGCGCTACAAGGCTCAAAGACGAATTCCTCGCCAATATGAGCCACGAACTCCGCACTCCCCTCAATGCAATTCTGGGCATGAGCGAGGGGCTACAAGAGCAAGTCTTTGGCATCGTCAACGAACGACAAATTAAAGCTTTACAAACCATCGAGCGCAGTGGCTTTCACTTACTACAATTAATCAACGACATTTTGGATGTCGCCAAAATTGAATCGGGTCAAATGGATCTGGATTGCACCCCAGTTTCTGTCAATCATATCTGTCAATCCAGTCTGGTATTTGTCACACAACAAGCCCTGCAAAAACGCATCCAGCTAGAGATTAAACTGCAACTCAATCTGCCCGACTTATTGATAGATGAACGGCGCATCCGCCAAGTATTAATTAACCTGCTCAACAACGCCGTCAAATTCACCCCAGAAGGAGGACGCATCACCCTAGAAGTCAGCCGTCAACAGCGCCAGGCAGACCCAGATTCTGCCGGTTCCCGACCCCATTTTTTGGTCAAAGAGATTCTGCGAATTGCTGTCATCGATACGGGCATCGGTATTGCCCCAGAACATATCAACAAACTGTTTCAGCCCTTTATCCAAATCGATAGCGCCCTGAACCGCCAATATCAGGGGACAGGCTTGGGGCTTGCCCTGGTGAAACGCATTGTCGAACTCCACGGCGGGCAGGTGTTGCTCACTAGCGAGGTGGGTGTAGGAAGTTGCTTTGCGATCGACCTTCCCTGCACTGCTGGTGCGCCATCCTCTCGTGACCTGGAATCCCAGACCGAGCCCCGCATCGAACCCAGCGAGCCCGAACAGGGAGGCTCTCCCTTAATTTTGCTGGCCGAAGACAACGAAGCCAATATCAGTACGGTTTCGAGCTACCTGAGAGCTAAAGGCTATCGCATTCTTTTGGCTAAGAATGGAGAGGAGGCGATCGCCCTGGCCCAGTCGGAAAACCCCAATCTAATTCTGATGGACATTCAAATGCCTGGTATGGATGGTCTAGAAGCTATGCAGCAGATTCGCCTCGATCCTAGCTTAGTCGATGTGCCGATCGTTGCCCTAACTGCCTTAGCCATGACGGGCGATCGCGAGCGTTGCCTTGCCGCCGGAGCTAATGATTACCTTAGTAAACCCGTTAAGCTGAAGCAGTTAGCAGGCACCATTCAACAGCTTTTAGCTTCCCAGGAAGATAACTCATGAATGTACCATCTGTTTTGGTCATTGACGACGAACCCCATAACTTTGATGTGCTTGAAACCCTCTTGAACAATCGAGACTATCAATTGCATTACGCTGCCAGCGGGCAAGAAGCGATCGATTCCTTAAACCTCTTTGAGCCAGATGTGATTTTGCTGGATGTGATGATGCCAGGGATGGATGGCATTGAAGTTTGTCAACGCATTAAAGCTATGCCCAAATGGGAAGCTGTGCCGATCGTTATGGTAACCGCCCTGACAACCAAAACTGAGCTCGCAAGATGTTTGACGGCTGGGGCGGATGACTTTATCAGCAAGCCCGTGAATCGGTTGGAGTTAACAGCAAGGGTGCGATCGATGTTACGCATCCACCGACAATATCAGGAATTAGTAACCTTCAATGCCCGATTAGAAGCAACGGTGCAACAGCGAACCGCCCAGTTGCAAACCATGATTTTTCAGGATGCGCTCACAACGCTACCCAGTCGGACTTTCTTACTTCAGAAGTTGGCTGAGGTTTTACAAGCTGGGGAATCCTCCTTTGCGGTGGTTTATCTAGACTGCGATCGGTTCAAACTGGTGAATGGTTCCTTTGGCTACGCTATTGGCAATCAATTGCTGATCGCCATCGCAGAACGGTTGCAGCATCATCTGCGCCCCGGCGACGTGTTAGCGCGTATGGGTGAGGATGAGTTTTGCTTTTTGCTGCACCAAATTGATGATGCGATCGCCCTTGAACCATTTATCCAAGCTATTCTACGGGGCTTTGACACATCGTTTGTGGTTGCCGATTGTGAACTCTTTATGACTGCTTGTATCGGCATTGCTCTAGGCAGTAGTGTTTATCAAAAACCGGAAGAACCCTTGCAAGATGCTGATACGGCAATGTACAAAGCTAAACTTCGAGGTAAAGGCTGCTATCAAATCTTCGATCGCCAGATGTCTTTGGCAATGCTGAACCGCCTGACGCTGGAAAATGATTTGCAGCGAGCCCTGAAATATCAAGAGTTTGTCACCTACTACCAGCCGATTGTGAATCTTCAAACCCAAAACGTCGTTGGATTTGAAGCACTGGTACGCTGGCAACATCCGGATCGAGACATGGTTTTACCAGGAGAATTTATCCCCTGCATGGAGGAAACAGGGCTGATTGTACCAGTCGGGATGCTGGTGTTGAAGCAGGCGTGTCAGCAACTGCGTGCATGGCAGCAACGGGGCTGGACGCAGTTAACCATGAGCGTAAACCTTTCTGTGCGGCAATTTACTTGTCCCACCCTCTTGGCTGATATCGATCGGGTTTTGGCAGAAACCGCTGTCAATCCCGCTCTCCTGAAACTGGAAATTACCGAAAGCGCGATCGTGGACAATGCTCAGAAGGCGATCGCGCTGACTGAACAATTGCGATCGCGGCAAATTCAGATCAGCATTGATGACTTTGGCACGGGGTATTCTTCCCTGGGTTATTTGCACTGTTTTCCAGTGGATAACCTCAAAATCGATCGCTCTTTTGTCAATCAGATCCAAGCAGGAAATCGCAACTATCAAGTCGTCAACACTATTATTACTCTGAGTAATCAACTCGAACTTGCCGTCATTGCCGAAGGCATAGAAACGACTCAGCAACTTCAGTGCCTCCAACAACTCGGCTGTGAATTTGGACAGGGTTATTTATTTTCTAAACCCTTGGCGGGGGCTGAAATTGAAAGGATTTATCTCAAATAAATTGGGTTTAGCCTTTTGCAAAATGGTCGTTGAGGCACATGGAGAAATTTCTGTCATCTCGTTTCCGGTTGCATCGGAATCATAAAATAGAGTCAACAGTTAACACTCAACCATTCAGTTTTTCGACCCCGATTCAACAGTCAACTATTCCGGAGGAGTGCAACCGGAATTGATATTAGAAGCAACCAACCGCAAGGAAGCATTTTTGAAATCACTTTGGCAGCACAGCTAAAAAGTATCACCTAAACCCATAAAATTTTCTACATTATTGCACGGGTTACAACCATGTCTCAATTCTCTATCTTAATTGTTGATGATGAGCCTGATAACTTTGATGTACTTGAAACGTTGTTATCAGAGCAGGAGTATGAATTGTATTACGCTGCTAATGGTCAAGATGCGATCGCATCTCTAGATTTATTTAAGCCCGATATAATTTTACTCGATGTGATGATGCCAGGAATAGACGGGATCGAAGTTTGTCGGCAAATCAAAGCGATGTCAAAATGGAAAGCTGTTCCAATCATTATGGTAACGGCATTAAGCTCAAAATCGGATCTTGCCAAGTGTCTAACCGCCGGCGCAGACGACTTTATTAGTAAACCTCTGAATGGAATTGAACTGCGTGCCCGCGTACATTCAATGCTCAGAATCAAGCAACAGTATGATAATATCCAGAACTTATACCACATCCAAGAAAATACCGTCAATGTTTTGGAAAGCACCCTCAATGAACTGCGTGGCAACTTAGCTTCTAGTCTGTCCCACGAACTGAATACGCCCCTCAATGGCATCTTAGGCACGATCGGGTTGCTCAAGGACGATCTCGAAGACATGGATATCGCCGAAATCCGTGAGATGTTAGGCTGGGCCGATTCATCGGCCCGTCGCCTAGAAAAATTAACGAAAAAATTCCTGATTTATTTAGAATTAGAACTATCCGCAAGTCGCCAGCACAAGATCGAATCTGCCCAGACTCAATTTTCAGCTTCCGCCATTGAAGCCGCGTTGAAATCCCAGGCTGAGAGCGTCAACCGTAACAACGATCTCGTGTTGGCACTTGAGGAAGCGGAGATCGCTCTATCAGACCGATATCTATCAACGATTGTCTATCAATTAGTTGATAATGCGCTGAAATTCTCCTCACCAGGGACAACCATTAAAGTTAGTAGTAAAGTTGTAGGAAAGATGCTGAATTTATCTGTACATGACTCAGGGCGGGGCATGACAGAAGAGCAAATTGCTAAAATCGGTGCTTTCATGCAGTTTGAGCGCAAGACTTATGAGCAACAGGGCATCGGTATCGGCTTAAAAATTGTCAAGAAAATTGTCGAACAGGCAGGAGGAGAGTTCTCAATTACCAGTATCTATCAAAAGGAAACAACGGTACATATCACTCTGCCGATTGTCGGCAATTAGCATGAGTTTTTATATTAAGCTCGGCGGCATCGTTATCGTATAGTGAATGGTGTCGATTGAAGGATGGCGATTAAACAGCTACTATGCCAAGGGCTTCCACATTATTTGGACTGAGAGTCAACCTCTAATGAAGAAATGCTCTTAATTCGCTTGTTTAAAGCTAACAGGCATTATAATTTAATCTCAGTTGAATTAAGGACTTGTATCTACCACCCTAAAAAAATATGTAGGTTTAATCATGACTCTAACTATCAGGCAATTACTAGCTGCTTAAAACACCATTAATGCGCTAATAAATCAGTTTTAAACCCAAATTTTACTGAAGAAATATTGAATTACTTATCTGCGCACACTCTCCTAGCCAATGAATAGAATTGATACACCCGTTTTCAATTTTATACCAGAGGGGGCAACATTGCCTGAATTGCGATATTGAAAGCGGGAAATTGCAGCGGTGAAATGCTCGCAGTTTCCCCAAGAATTAATTCGCTTTGATACCCATTTTCAGTAGGTTCTCGAAAAACGTGGAGTTGTCGATCGCCCACATTTAGTACCCAATAATCGGCAATTCCCGATCGCGCGTAAATTTTGGCTTTAATTTCGCGATCGTAAGCCAAGCTGCTGTCTGCCACTTCGATAATTAGATATATTTCTGAGGGAGTGGGATGGTGAGTCGCATAGTCAAAGGGATCGATTCTGACTACGGCGATATCGGGTTCTGGTTCGGAACTGTCATCGAGGGCGATCGGATCTTGAGTATAGACAGCAGCCTGGTTTTCGAGAAGATGGCGCAGCAGCGTCGCAGTGCGTCTAGTGGCAGAAGTATGGGCAGTTCCTTTTGCACTCATTTTTATAATATTTCCTTCAATTAATTCGACTCGTTCCTCTGGGTGAAAAAATCCCATCTCTCCCAGCTTCTGATATTCTTTAACTGTCCATTTGCGGAGCGTGAAAGGGGCTTCTGTTATTAGCATAGCTTCACCAAAAAAATCACAATTTGATGCAGGATAATTTGATTGTAGCTTGGGATTATAGTTCGCGCAAGGTGCGCAGTGCGCACCCTACAGACTTCGGAAAGGTGCGCTGTGCGTACCCTACAAGCTGGTGAAATTCACTTTTGTGACTTCACCGGCTACAACATTAACTGTTTCTTGAATTTGATTCCCGTCAACTTTTAACTGATAAGAACCCGGAGAAAGCTCGATCGCCCCAAACCATCCTTTACCATCGGCGCGCAGTTGACGCACCTTGCCCGAAGCATCGATCGACTGCAATGTCAAGCTCGCACCGTCGCAAGTTTGAGCGCACCGCTGCAAATTTCCGGCGATCGCACCTGTAGTCGGCCGCGACTTCCAAGGCATATCGGGAACGGCTGCCACTGTCGCCCACACGGGCTGAGTTTGAACGGTTTTGCCCGTAGCGCCGTCAACGTATTGACTCGGCACAGAAAGCGCGGTGTAAAACAAATCGTTGCTTTGCGGGACGTACTTCCAAGGCTGGCGGGGCAAATCGCGGCTGCTGGCGCCCGATCGCAGTTCCACATTCGTGTACACGTTGCTGCTAGCGTAGGAATACAGCACCGTACCGGCTACGTGATTTCCTTTTGCAGAGGGATCTTCGGCGCGGCGAATCTGGCCTAGAGTGTCTTCGATGTAGTTGAGGTAATTGCCGGGGCCGATCGCAATTTGGCGGTTGTACTGGTGGTCTTTGGCGTACTCGATCCAGTTGTCATAAGCGAGTTTTTGCGATCGTTTGTACTCGCGCTGGTAAGTCATCGGCATCGCCATGTCTACGATCCCTTCTTCCAGCCAAGCGCGCCAATCCTGCAAAACTTCTTTGTACGGCTGCGTTTGATACCAAGCTGCATCGTTTTTCGGGCCGTCTCCCCAGGCGATCGTGGCGGCGGTAATTTTAACACGCGGTTTAATCGCAAGGCTTTCTACATAAAGCTTCCGCACTAAATTTGTCACCTGATCGCGCCGCCACTGCATCCACGCGGGATCGGTGGGTGCGGGTTTGCCCGATCGACCTGTTTGCTGGTTGAAACGGGCGATCGCAGTCGGATTGTAGCCCCAAGTCGGCCCGCCGTAGCGCACGTAATCCAACTGTACGCCGTCCACATCGTAGCGCTTCAGCAAGTCCAAATAGACGGAAACAGTATAATCTACAGCGTCTGGATGGCCGGGATCGAGATAGCCTTGGGCTTCCCCACCGTAAGTCAGCATTGCCCAATTGTCGTTTCCCGGGGCATTGGGCCCGTGTTGTTGCCACACGTGACCGGCGGGAAGTTTGCTGCCGGAAACCACCGGCAGCGTCACCATCCAAGCGTGTACTTCAATTCCTGCGGCGTGGGCTTTGTCGATCAAATCTTGCAGGGGATCGAAACCGGGGGGAACGTTGGGATCGAGGGTGCGGGGTTCGATCGCGCTGGTGTAAAAAGCATCACCTCGGCGGCGGACTTGGGCGACGATGGCGTTGGCATTTGCCCGCTGCGCGTCTGCGATCAATTTTGTGACTTCTTGAGGGGTTTTGAAGCCGGGGTTGAAGGCGTCCACCCAGAAGGCGCGAAATTCGCTGGTTTGGGTTTGCGGGGGCATAGTTGCGTTAGCCCGTGAAGGGAACAAGTTTGAGAACCAGCCAGGAGTCAGGAGAAAACTAATTGTTAAGCCGATCGAGAACAAGCTTGACAAAAAGAATGTTTTGGGTTTTCGCATCAGAATTGTGTGAGGGAGCGTTTAACTGTTGTTTACGGACTTTTGGTTTGAGAGTCCGGTTGACATTTTCGCACAATGGTACATTAAGTGGGCAGATCGGTAAAATCGGTAGGGCAAAACACGTGCTATACAGTCCAAGGCGATCGCACCTGGCTTGCAGTTGGTAAAGCTAATTAGGACTTACGCATGGAGTCCAGAAACCGGGTTTTTTTTACGAGAATACTTCGTTCGCAGCCGAAGATTAGGTAAAAAACCCGGTTTCTTTGTCGAAGTGCATAAGTCCTGCTAATTAGACCTCTTGCAAAAATAACTAGGACGGGCTCTGGGGCCCATCCCACAAAATTTTTTTTCTTGTGGAATGGGCCGGAGAGCCCGTTCCAGAATTTGATTAAAAGGATTTTTGCAAGAGGTCTATTAAACATCAAATGCTATTTTTTCGATCCTTTCTTGAAATGCCAAGGATACAGATAATTTCTACGCTTTCTTCTTTTACTCGATATATTTTGTCAATTTGGCAAAAACTTCTTGAACTTCATCATCGCTGGCAAAGTCTCCTGCTTCGGCCTCGACAACGCCTTTGTTAATCTCATTTAACAGCCATTGATACATTTCCAGGTAAGAAGCGATCGCCTCATTCAAAACATAGGTTAAATCGCGACCCATAACAGTAGCGATCGCCTTCAGTGCTTCTTTCTTATCGCTGTCTAGTAAAAATAGACCTCTTGCAAAAATAACTAGGACGGGCTCTCCGGCCCATCCCACAAAAAACATTTTTCCTTGTGGAACGGGCATCTTGCCCGTTCCAAAATTTGATTAAAAGGACTTTTGCAAGAGGTCTAATGTAAAACTTTCTTGACTCATTGCTACCCTTTGCTGTGATGGGAAGAGAGTAAACTGGTACCACGATAGCATATTGTTTCCAATTTTAGCGAAAATAAACTGAAAGGGCGAAAATTTGCTACCTGCTTGCTACAATAGGTAAAAAAGCAGAGAGGGCATTGATATGACTGCGATCGAACAACCACTAATTAAAACAATGTATGACTTATTTGACCTCGTGCGTACCAGACCCAAAATGTATTTAGGCAATAACGGAAAAACCCTGACTGCACTTATGGCTTTTTTTAGTGGCTACCATTTTGCCTGTCTTGAGAATAAAGTTAAACTTGACGAAGGAACACCTCCGTATTCGCACTTTGTTGACTGGATACCACATCGACTTTTTGGAAAGCCAAACAACCTGATTTGGGAATTCATGGAAAACGAACTCGGTCAATCTGTCGCTTTTTCAACTTTCTTCGAGATGCTTGACGAATTCCGCAGTCTCCAACCGTGTCTGCTTGCCAGCATACAGCCAAGTAGCAAACATCAACCAACTGGCAAAGTTTTAATTCATCAAGGAAATCCTGAAGAGAGTTTGCCCACACCTGTGCCATCAAATATTACAATTGTTGGTTATCCAAATGTCCCTGTTTGCTTCATTAGTTATGAATATGCCAATCATCCGCCTGATGAAACAATGGATCATTCATTAAAAGAAGCGCTGGAATTTTTCAAGACAGATATAAATATTCAAATAAGTGAGTGGAATTTTACTGAAATGGGTAACGATCGGATTAAATCATAAAAATGATGCTAAAATACACGCCTAATATAGCTGTCGCTGGCAGCGGAATGCCATATACTTGTGATGCAAGCGGTTTGATGACCGGAAATTCGCGATCGCACTCAGTAAATCAAATAAGTAACTAGGTAAAATATCTCTGCAATGGAAAAAAAGCATAACGCTGGATTGTGGGTATCAGTATTATACTTCGCTCAAGGTCTTCCTTACACCGTCGTTAATTTAATGTCGGTGATTTTTTTGAAAGGTATGGGAACCAGCAACGAACTGATCGGATTGACAAGTCTTTTGTCTTTTCCCTGGGTTTTAAAAGGTTTTTGGGGCCCGGTAGTTGATTTGTATTCAACTAAACGCAAGTGGATTTTAACAACCGAAATCATTTGTGCTTTTCTGTTTGCTTTCCTGGCTTTTGGTGTGTTGACGCCCCAGGCAATTATTATATCGCTGGTCATCTTTACAGCCATTGCCTTTGTGTCAGCTACTCACGACATCGCCATTGATGGATTTTATTTAAACACTCTCAATAAAGACCAACAAGCCTTGTTTGTCGGGGTTCGCAACACGGCTTATAGAGGTGCAGTCATTGCCGGTAGCGGTGTATTGGTTTTCTTCGCCGGTAAGCTGGCAGAACAGCATTTAGTCACCGGAAATGGAGGCGATACCAAAATATATCAGGACATTCCGCTGTCACTTTTGGGTTCGTCTTTTAACGTATCTGCGCTGCAATATGGATGGGCGACAGCCTTTGGCATTTGTGCGATTATGTTTGTGCTGATTTATCTGTTTCAGCGGTGGTATCTTCCCTATCCTAGAAATTACGATCTGGAATCCGACACTCCTCAACAAACAACCAGCTTTATCGAAGCATTCAAAACCTATTTTCAGCAAGACAAAATTGGTTGGATTGTGGCTTACGTCTTGATTTTTCGCTTGGGCGATGCCTTGACGTTTAAAATGGCCCCTCCATTTTTAATGGATAAAGTTGAGAAAGGAGGGTTAGCAGTTTCTACGTCGGAGATGGGTTTGCTATCGGGTACTGTCGGGGTGATTTTTCTGTTGATAGGAGGGTTGCTGGGCGGCTATTTGATTGCCAAACAAGGATTGAAAAAATGGATGTGGCCGACGGCTATTCTCCAAAATTCTACTAACGTATTGTATTGGCTGCTGGCAATCAATCAACCGGGGATTGAATGGGCTTATGCTGTAAACTCGATCGAGCAATTTACCTATGGACTTGGCGTAGCAGCCTATACAGTGTTCTTAATGCGGACTGTCCGCCCGGAATACGAAGCATCCCACTACGCGATTACAACAGCCTTCATGGCCGCAGGAGTGTTGATTCCGGGGGTTTTTAGCGGCTACTTGCAGGCGAATCTCGGCTATCAGAATTATTTCTTGATGAGTGTACTGGCTGTGATTCCGGGTATGCTGACAATTTTCTTTCTGCCGCTAGAAGATGAGCAAAAATTAGCATCTATGCCGAGACCGGGACTGGACGATTTCGATTAATTAAATTGTATCTGTTGACGTTCCTACTCGGCACCCACAAAATAGAGGACACAACATTGTTGTGTCCCTACCCAATATCTGTATTGCTAACTAAATCAAACTGAAATCGCTGGCTGTAAGCGGACTGTTTAGTGCGCCGAAGAAACTGGCAAGAACTTCACCTGTGCTGATAACCTCGATCCCAGTTGAAACCGAGGTTTCAGTAAATCTCAGTTGGTTAAAGGTCAAACCTTGGGTCAAACCGATTAAATCTTCACCCTGTTGAAAGTCAATAATTGTGTCTGTACCAGCCCCAATTCCCAACACAAATAAGTCGCGTCCAGCACCGCCAATTAAGAAGTCTGCACCTACTGCGCCAACTAGGGTATCGTCTCCATCTCCCCCGTTCAAATTATCATCTCCTTTGCCGCCGAATAGCTGGTCGTTGCCGGCGTCACCGCTGATAATATCGTTACCTCGATTGCCACTGAGAGTGTCGTTGCCCCCATTGCCAACGATAATATCGTCCGCTCCAAAACCAGAGGCTGTATTGTTGGCCTCGTCACCTACTAAATTATTAATTTGGGATGGAGCGAGAGCAGTTTGCATTGCCGCAAGGTTTCCTAAAGAGGAGTTTCCCGGAGCGGTTCTTAATTGCTCTGAACTGCTGCGCGTTAGCAGCGATGTTCCCAAGGCAGGCAGCGCATAGTCTAAGCCAGCTAACAGCTCTAAATAATCTGAATCTGTGAAAGTGAAATCCGGGCGGTTCAACTGGTCTACAGAGATTTCGGCCTGAGTCAAGCCGGGGGGAGGAGCAGTTAACAAACCGCTTTGGCTGTGCTTTTCCAAGACAAGTAGCGGGTCGATAATCGGGTTAGTAAATGTTTGCAAAACTACTTTGCCCGGGATAAAAGCTTCTCCTCCCAAACTCACAAAATCGCCGCTAACTATGTAGTGAGTTACATTTTTTCCGACGGCGGCTTTCTGCTTAAATGTATTGACTGTACTCTGAGCAACTCCGGGAGAATTGAAGGTGACAACATCTCCGATCGCAGATGTGAATTCAGTGGCGGCTAACTGCGTTAAAGCACCGCCCAAGCTGTGTCCGAGAAGGTCTGGGGGCAAGCGGCTGGGGTTTTTTGCTGTGTCTTGACCGATTTGTGTCAGCCAATTTCCTAATGCCTGTTTGTTGGCTTCAAATTGGTTGAAACCGACGCCGCGCTGGTCTGCGTTGGCAACATCGTCTACGGGCGAGTCGGTGCCGCGAAATACTAAAACGGGCGGTTTGTCTGGGGTGGTGGAAATTAAGCCGATCGCGTGAAATCCTGTCCCGGGATCGTCAAAAGTGCGATCGATTTGGTAGCCAGCAGCGAGCAAACCTGTTTGTACTAAAGTTTGAAACTGGGGGTTGTTATCTATGTAAGCAAGTTGCTTGGCTATAGTTTCGTAAGCGGCGGGGGAGGACGGCATATTTTTTATTTCCTGTGGTTTAATCTGGAATTAGTTTTTAACCTGGTTAATTCATTTTACAGTAAACCCCGTTTATTAACAATATTAATTTGTCATATTGTGTGGCTTTTTATAGGAAAGTTGATGGCAGGTTTTTTGCAACAAAAAACCTTCTCGCTACAAGAAATACCCTGTTTTGCGCTACCAAAATTATCAACTTTTATCGCACTAAAGCTACACAAAATCTACCCGCGTAAGATCGCCGGCCACTACGCCTCTGAGAGTAGCAAGAATTTCCCCAGTAATTGGGATAGTAATTAAAGCTCCGTCAACACCTTGACTTACTCTAATTTGAGGAAAAGTTAGACCCCGCGACAGTGCAATTAAATCTTCACTATCTTGAAAATCTACAATCACATCTGCTCCGCCGCCGGATTCCAATACAAAGCGATCGCGCCCCGCGCCGCCAATTAAAAAATCGCTGCCAAACTCGCCGGAAATCAAATCGTTTCCGTCGCCACCGTCCAAATAATCGTTATCTCTGCCGCCGTACAAGAAATCGTCGCCATCACCACCGGTGATGCTGTCATTACCTCGATTGCCTCTGAGAGTATCGTTACCGCCGTTGCCGATAACTGTATCCTCTCCAGGGCCGCCGGTAGCAGTATTGTTGCGAGCGTCCCCTGATAAATAATTCGGTTGTAATGGAGCTAAACCGTATTGCATTTGTCTGATTAACTGCACAAAAGAAAATTCTGGTGCTGTTCTCAAACTCTCTGCACCCGCTCTGGTTCTGATTGCGATTGACACATTGGGCAAGGCCAAATTCATCGCAGCGATATACTCGTTAAAATCTGAGTCGTTGTTATAAGCAAACTCGGGACTGTTTAATTGTTCTACAGAAATTTGCCTCTGGAAAAAATCCGCGGGCGGATTAGTTAACAAATTTTCAGTTCGATGTTTTGCCAATACAGTTAAGGGATTAATACTAGGGTCTGTAAAAGTTTGGAGAAATACTTTTCCCGGCAGAAATGCTTCGCCAAACAAGGTGACGAAATCTCCGCTGACAATGTAGTGATTGACATTTTTGTTGCCGACCCTGCTGATATTTCTCCGAAAAGTGTTGAATGTACTCGCTGACACTCCCGGAGAGTTGAAAGTAAAGATATCGCCGGTAATAGATTGGTATTCGGTCGCTACAATTTGAGCGACTGCTCCGCCCCAACTGTGCCCGATGACATCGGGCAATAATTTGTTGGGGTTTTTACCAGTATTTTGACCGATTTCTGTGAGCCAATTGTTGATACTATCTTTGTTGTTTTCAAATTCGGGTAAGCCTATGTCCCGGGAGTCGGAAAATATAGCGTCGCCGTCGATGAAGTCGGTACCTTTAAATACGAGGGCGGGCGGGTTTTCGGGATTGGATGAACCGAACCCGATCGCATAAAAGCCAGTTTCTGGGTCGTCGAATATGCGATCGATATAGTAGCCATTAGTATCTAGGAAGCGCGAAACTTCATTTTGCGCGTTCGGTTTTTGATTCAAAAAAACAATTGACTTAGCCAGAGCTTCATAAACAGCAGGCGAGGCACTCATAATATTATATTTTGTGTTTGTTGGTATTTGCGATCGCTCTCTTCTCGAGCTAATTGTCCAATGGCAGCCATTATAGCTGACAAGATTTTATGGTACACTTGATAATATCAGCTCAAGAATTAAGTTTTTGCGGTTATGGCTATCATTCGTCAATACATTGCTCCATTTATAGCGGTATTAGTATTTTTCGCGGCTCTGGTAGCAGTCAGTGCTCGCATCTTTTTGCCTGGTGACATGGCTGCCCCGGCACCGATTGAGGAAGCGATCCCCCAAAAGCAAGCGGCAGCAGTCAATCCAATTTTCTTGGGGCTAAATTATTCCGCTTTGCGTGTCCGGTGAGCTGATGTCTGCTCAACTGATACCCGGCTACGGGCTGCGATCGGGATCGGGACTCGATCGGGCAAAACTGGTAAAGTTCCTGCACCGGACTTACCGAGAGCTTTATCCCGATCGGGAATTGGGACATTTGGCTCAAACTGTCGAGCAGTATTTTTCTAACCAGACGCCGGTTTGGTGGGTAGAGTGCCAGAAAAACAGCCAGGAAGAGGCAGAAATTTTGCCGGTGCTGCCCTCGCAGTCTCTCAATTCCCAATCTCAAGTCCAAAATCTCAAATCTGTTGTCGGATGTTTGTGGTTGGGAAATGCGATCGACCAAGCTACCGGAGGGCGCCACGCTCACATTTTTCTGCTCTACGTAGCACCGGAACACCGCCGTCTGGGGATCGGTGCAGCTTTAGTTATTCATGCTGAAAACTGGGCGCGGGAAAGGGGCGACGGGCAAATTGGTTTGCAAGTTTTTCTGAGCAATCAGCCTGCCATGAATCTCTATCAAAAATTAGGCTATCAGAGCCATTCTGTCTGGATGATCAAATCCCTTTGAAAAATAAATTCTACTGGTTTGGAATCAGGACTTTAGTCATTATTCATCCAAATGATGAAGACTGAAGTCCTCAACTACAAACTTAAGTAACAGCAGAGATATTCCTTTGTAGTAACTCATATGTTGCACCATTCTCAATTAGCCTTTTATGAACAGGCAAGATGCCTGTTCCACAAAAGATAAATTTTCTCGCTTCACAGGCCGGAAAGCCTGTTGCTGACAATGATGCAATATCTCAGTAGTAAGGTACTGCGCGCGCACCCTACAATTATTGACTGCCAACTGACTGAGTTGCACCCGTAGCATCCTCTGTGCGGTAAAGTTTTTTTATGAACAATAACGACTACCCCAACGCCATTAATACTGAGACGGAACTGGAAAGCCCTTTGGATCAATTTGACGAATCCGAACCCCCGCTGCCAGATCCAGAGGAAATGCTGCCTTTGCTGGAATCCCCGGAACCTCAGCACCGGATGATTGCGGCGCGGGCTTTTTGCGAACTGCAAGACGATCGAGCAATTTCGCATTTAATTAATTTGTTGAGAGACGGTTGCCCCTTGGTGCGGGTGAGCGCGGCCTATGCTTTGGGGCGAAATCCGAGTCCCGATGCTGTGGAACCGCTGATTCTTCAGCTCAACCGAGATTGGAACGGTTACGTTCGCAAAGGGGTAGTTTGGGCCTTGGGAAATTGCAGCGACCACCGCGCTTTGCCATCTTTAATTGATGCTTTGAGAACTGATATTTCGGCGGTGCGTTTGTGGGCGGCGAGTTCTTTGGGTCAAATGGCAAAAGTTGGTTACTATGTGGTGATTGCGGCGATTCCGCCGTTGATTGAAGCGCTGCGGGGAGATTCTGTATCTGCTGTGCGAAGTAACTCTGCTTGGGCGATCGGGCAACTGGCGCGGGAATTGCCGAATAATGTAGTGTACGCTGGGGCGATCGACGGTCTAATTGAATCTTTAGAAGAAGATGAAGATATGGGCGTGCGGGAAGATGCTAAATCTTCACTTTTGCGAGTTGGCGACCCGCGCGGATTGCAGATAATTGAAGACTTAGAAATGGAAGGAATTTTGTGATATAATTACCACAATTAAACACCATTTACTAATTACCCATTATGGAGTTCATCAACCCTAAGACAGATTTTGGATTCAAAAAAATATTTGCTTCGCCCCAGAGCAAAGAAGTTTTGATTAGCTTTCTCAATGCTATGCTATACAACGCAGAGCCGACAATTAAAGACTTAGAAATCATAGATCCATACACCGCACCGAGTATTACTGGATTAAAAGACACTTACCTGGATGTCAAAGCAAAAATTACAGGGAACAAAACTGTAATTATCGAAATGCAGGTCATCAATGTAGAAGCTTTTACTAAACGCATCATATACAATGCAGCCAAAACTTACGCAACTCAACTCAAACCGAGAGAAGGCTACTCAAAATTAAATCCTCTCATCGCTCTCACAATTACAGATTTTATCCTGTTTGAGAACACCGAGAAATTTCTGTCACACTTTGTATTCAAAGAAGTGGAAGAAAATTTTGAGTATTATAGAGAAATCGAATTAGTGTTTCTTGAACTTCCCAAGTTTAACCAAAAATTAGAGCAAGTTCAAAGTCTGATTCAAAGCTGGGTTTATTTTCTCAAAAATGCTCCTAACCTAGACGAAATACCGGATAAATTGGCATCATTCCCCGAAATTCAAACAGCTTTTAACATCGCTAATAGGTCTACCTTAAACCTGGAGGAATTAGCATCATTAGAAAAGCGGGAAATGTTCTTTGAAGACCAACGCGGTGCTGTTATTAAGGGAATGCAAGAAGGTCGCCAAGAAGGTCGCCAAGAAGGTCGCCAAGAAGGTCGCCAAGAAGGTATAATTGAGGGGCAAACAGCATTAATCATGCGTCAAATCGCGCGGCGCACTGGCGAAATCCCGCCTGAAATTCAAATTCGCATCCAGCAGCTTTCTCCAGAACTATTGGATGATTTAGGAGAAATTTTGCTAGATTTTACCAGTCAAGAAGATTTGATAGCTTGGCTGGAATCGGTGTCAGCATAAATCTTTTAATAGACCTCTTGCAAAAATAATTATGACGGGCTCTCCGGCCCATCCCACAAGAGTTATTTTTTCTTGTGGGATGGGCCGGAGAGCCGTCCCATCAATTGATGAAAAGGATTTTTGCAAGAGGTCTAATATAATCATAATTAAGATTTCCGCTGCCTTGCTAATCTAATAAGTCGGGTTCCCGGCGGACTATCATGTCATAAAGCGGTTGAAAGCTAAACCATCCCATACGGTGAGACCCTACTTGCTGCTGTGTTAAACGCGCACATTCTGGCTTGATGAGAATCGGTTTTCCCGCTGCTTCGGCCATTAACTGCGCTTGACAAGAACGTTCCATTGCAATAAACCACCAAGCCGCTTCATCTACTGTTTGACCTACTGTTAACAGTCCGTGATTCTGTAAAATAATAGCTTTTTTCTCACCTAAAGTTTTGGCGATGCGTTTAGCTTCTTCGATTTCCAAAACAACTCCGGTGTAATCGTCAAATAAAGCTTGGTCTTCATAAAACGAACAAGAATCTTGCGTCAGCGGGTCAAGCAGGCGGCCCAAACTAGACCAACTTTTGCCGTAGGGAGAATGGGCGTGGGCTGCTGCAATTACGTCGGGGCGGGCGCTGTGCACTTGGGAATGAATGGCAAATGCTGCTTCGTTTACGGGTTTATTTCCTTCAACAACTTCGCCTTTGTGGTTGACTAAAATTAGGTCGCTGACTCGAATTAAACTAAAGTGCATTCCAAAGGAATTAACCCAGAAATGGTCTAGGTGTTCGGGGTCGCGGACTGTGATGTGTCCGGCAATTCCTTCGCTGAATCCGAAGCGGGCAAATAATCGAAATGCGGCGGCTAAACGCTGTTTGCGGTGGCGGCGTTCTTCTTCAACTGAGTTGAATGTTGGGGGTTGAATGGTGACTTTGGGGATTTTTATTGCAACCATATATTTTATTTTTTAATGGGTAATGGGTAATTAGTCATTAGTCATTAGTCATTAGTCATCAGTCATTAGTCATCAGTCATTAGTCATCAGTCATTGTTTCGTATTCACTCAAGCGCAAACCTGCTATGTTTTTGCAGTCGAAAGTGGCGTTGTTTCCCGGGTGGCGCTCGATTAATTCGATAATTTGTCCGGCGGGGTTTTGCAGAAACCACTGGGTTAATGAGCCGTAATCTAAGGGTCGATCGGACAGGGGTTTGAAGTTTTTATTTTGCCATATTATAGCAGCATTCTGCACGTTTTCGACTCGAATCGCAACGTGGTGAACTGCTGCTAATCCTCTTTCTTGCTGAAAGCGGTTTTTTTGGTCGCCGTCCGCGTGGGGCGCATCTAATACTACTAAGCCGCCCGCTGGCATTAATAAGGTCATTAAATGCAGCCACAAATCGGAGGGAACGTTAATGTTTGTCGAACAAAAGTTAATCGGGAACAAGTCGGGGCCTTCAACTGTTTTGGCGCCGAAGGGGCGAAAAGATGCGGCGTAGTTTTCGAGTTCGGTGCGGCTGGGAAATGTGATGACAAAGTGGTCGATCGCAACTTGTTCGTCGTACAGGTGTGTTTCAAACGTCCAGGTTGTTAAAAATTCGGGTTCGATAAATTTGGGGTTGAGTTCCAGCAAGCCATTTTTTTCGATGAAAGGTGAGTCAAAATGGCTGTCAAGGTGGCGATCGAACTTTAGGGTTTTTAGATTCAAGTTTTTCATGTATCTCACCCGATGTTGAAGGACGCAAAACTGCGAATTTTGTCTGCAAGCTGAAGTTGACACACATTTGGTGCGCCTTAACTCAAAAATAACACAAAATTTAATACTCGTAAGCCGATCGCCCGATCGCAACTCCCAAACCTTTACACAGCAAATATTCCCCAATCTAAAATCTAAAATCTAAAATCGGATGGTTTGCCGATCGCGATTCCAGCCAACCACGCCGTAGTCCAAGCACTTTGGAAGTTGAAACCGCCCGTCACGCCGTCGATATCCAAGATTTCGCCAGCAAAGAAAAGTCCGGGACAGCGGCGGCTTTCCATCGTTTTAAAATCGACTTCTTTGAGGTTGACACCGCCGCAGGTGACGAATTCTTCCTTAAATGCGCCTTTTCCTGCAATCTGATATTCACCTTGAACGAGTTCTTGCAGGAGGCGATCGAGGATTTTGTTAGATAAGTCGGCCCAGCGTTTTTGTTCGTCAATGCCGATCGAACTTGTCAAGCGTTCCCAGAGGCGGCGCGGCACCGGAAACGGACAGCTAGAGACAATCAATCGGTGCGACAACTGCGACTTAACCGCTAGCAGTTGCTGCCGCAAAACTTCCGCATTGTACTGGGGAAGCCAATTAATCAGCACAGATGTTTTATAATGGCGATCGTGCAAAAATCTCGCACCCCAAGCCGAAAGTTTGAGTACAGCAGGTCCGCTTAAACCCCAGTGAGTAATTAGCAAAGGCCCGCTTTGTTCTAATTTAGCTCCCGGCAATTTCACCTTAGCATTAGGAACAGAAATTCCGGCTAAATCTTTGATTCGGCTGTCGGAAATATTAAAAGTAAATAGAGAAGGAACGGGCAGTTCTACAGTATTGCCTAAGTCTTTTGCCCACTTATAACCCGACGGATTGCTGCCTGTAGCGAGAAGAATGCGATCGCACTTAAATGTCTCCCCCGACTTCAACCCAATTTCAAACGTAGGGGCGGTGCCCCCGTGCCCGCCCGAACCGTTTTCGCCCTCTGCGTTATTCTCGGTTAATTTCTTTACAGAAACGACTGCATCACCAGTGCGAATTTTTACGCCTGCATCCTCAGCAGCGCGGATCAAACAGTTAACAATTGTCGCCGAATCGTCTGTGATCGGAAACATTCGCCCGTCTTCTTCTGTTTTCAACTTCACACCGTGACCTGCAAACCATTCAACAGTATCGCGGGGTTGAAATCGAGTAAAAGCACCGCGCAGAGCTTTTCCTCCTCTGGGGTAATTCTGCACTAAAATACCGGGATCAAAACAAGCGTGAGTCACGTTGCAGCGCCCGCCGCCAGAGATGCGAACTTTTGCCAGGAGTTGGCGGCCAGCTTCTAGTAAAGTGACGCGGGCCTGCGGGTAAGTTTTCGCACAGGTAATTGCACTAAAAAAACCAGCAGCACCGCCGCCAATGACTGTAATTTTGAGGATTCGATCGGACAAATTTTTTCTCGCTTATTCTGGTTCAAAATCGGATTTTGTGGCCCCGCAAGTGGGACAAACCCAATCGTCGGGGATATCTTCAAAGGCAGTACCGGGATCTATGCCTCCGTCGGGGTCGCCTTCTGCTGGATCGTAGACGTAATTGCAAACTGTACAAACGTATTTTTGCATTTGCTTAACTCAATTTTATATTGTAAGCCTATAGATTGTACTTGACAACGCAACTTTGTGCAATATCAGAGGAATTAAATTTTTCACAATTCACAATTATAAAATAAACAAGATTGCAAAAAAATTGGACGGGCTAGAAGCCCATCCCACAATTTTTTTCTTGTGGGATGGGCTTCTAGCCCGTCCCAAAATTTGATTAAAAGGACTGAGACAATATTGTCTAATCTAAACTCTCAAATATTACAAGCCTCTAGAACTTGGGTTCTAGAGGCTGCATTCTATCTTTTATTAGTTTACTGCGATCGGGAAACTAGACTTTTGCTAAAGGCTTAGTCCAAACGCCGCTTTCATCTTCTTCGTACTGCTGGTGAATGGCATCCCAAGCGGTGTGTTCTGCTTGTATCGAGTCGTTGCTTTCGTCAAATGCGGCGTTGTAGGATTCCATAAAGGTTTTTTGAGCTGCTTCCGACAGGTGCGATCGCACTTCTGGAGATAAATCGGCCGGACTGTTGCAGCGACCTTTGACGGCGCGCGGCAGGGTCATCTCGCTAACAGAAACTTCTTCGCCACCTGCACTTTCTAGCAAGAGTTGAAATTCGCCCGATTTATCTGCTGCGACTTCGGCCATCACGAGAAATTCGCCTGCTTCAACGCGGGTTTGATAGATAGTTGCTTTTTCTTCCGGCATTCCCAAAGCGACTAAAGCGGAAACTAGACCCGCACCGGCCGAACCTGCGATCGCGCCGCTAGCTGCACCCAACAGTACCGCACCCAGCGGGCCCGCCGATACTACTGCACCCACAAAGGGAATAAACAGCACGCCGACGCCTGTTAGCAAACCCAAAAAAGAACCGAATAAGGAACCAAAAATCGCCCCGCTTCGCAGACCGCCTAATATCACATCTTTTTTAGTAATAAAGCCGGCAATTTTAGTTTTAGATTGAAAGTTTTTTCCCATGACTGAGATGTGGTCGCGGGAAACTCCGCGATCGAGCAACCGCCGAATTACGCCGTCTAATTGTTCTTCTTCTTTAAATACGGCTGAAACTGTGCGTTCTGCTAGGTATTCCTCGGTCATTGTTCCTCCTTGATCGTTTCTCGATTAGTAGTGCTGGTTTTCAGTATAGGAGGACGCTGTAGGGCGATCGCATCAACCGCGAGATAGAGGTCGATTTATCGGAGATAGTTTGAGGCTCTATCAAAAGAGTTAAGGATTTTTTAAATTTGCGATCTCTCATCTCTTGCAGACGGTTATTCAGCTCTGATATAAGCCCCCAAATATTCGAGTTGATTTATCATTTCCTCTGCTGACTTAGCCGCCATCAAATTCAAAATTCCCCGCCACTGAGCGCCTACTGAGTAACTTTGTCTAGGTACAACAATAATTCCTGAATGAGTTCTTTTTTGTTCAGCAAAAGTTCTGTGCAAACGGCAGAAATCTCCCATATTAGAACTGTAAATGACGCGCCTTTGCTCAGTTGCCCAGATTAGCTGCTCCTCATCTGAAGAGCTAAGTTTGTTCGCGTCTGAGGTAGTCATCACCTCTACAGCAGAATTACGCAAAGATTCTACCAACGAAAGGTTGCCAGAATCTTCATCAATATAGAGACGAATTTGACTCATGATAACTTACCTGCCATGTATTCAGCTTCCCAATACTTGCACTCTTCGTAGTACGCTGCTATCTCGGCCTCAACTTCATCTTTATTAGCGTGATAATAAGCCAAGCCTGCATAAATTTGTGCTAACGTCAAATGCGGAAATTCTTCAGCAATTTTTTCAGGAGTCATTCCTGCTTTGTAGTCAATTGCTATGCTCCGAACGGACATTCTTGTACCTGCAATTCGCGGGCGGCCGCCGCAGGTTCCCGGCGTGCGGACAATTAGCGTTCCAATATCAACGGCAGTTGTCATATTTACCTCAATTGAGTTAACTTTATTTTATTGTAACGCAGCTTCATTTCTACCCGATCGCACTTTCGCAACATTAACCAATGCCACTAGCACCCCTGTTTCCTGTCGTTTATCCCATTCTCAAATCTGCTTTTCCCAGATGTCTGTGGACGGGAGATATCAACAGCCGAGAAATTGCCCTAACATTTGATGACGGGCCGCACCGACAGCACACACCTCAACTGTTAAAAGTTTTAGATAAATACGACATCAAAGCTAGTTTTTTCTGGCTGGGTTTTTGCGTGGACAGGCATCCAGAAACGGCTAAAGAAGTGTACGATCGCGGACACTGGATCGGCCTCCACGGCTACCAGCATATATCGTTTCCCAAACTCAAAACCCACGAACTCAAACAAAGTTTAGAAGACACCCAAAAAGCAATTGCCAAAGCTTGCGATTTAGACCCAAAATTAATCCGGGACGTGCGGCCGCCCAACGGCATTTTTACGCCGCGAACATTAGAGTTATTGCAGCAGTGGGAATATCGCCCCGTAATGTGGAGCGTCGTCCCGGAAGATTGGGTGCGCCCGGGGGTGATGAAAGTTATTAGTCGCGTCGTGCAGCAAACTGAAAACGGATCTATTATTGTACTGCACGATGGCTATTGCGGCGGCGAAGATGTTGCAGCTTCTGCTGATAAAATTATTCCATTGCTTTTGTATAAAGGTTACAAATTCGTGACAGTCGATCGCCTGTGGAAGCAAACATTCAAATAACAGGAAATTAAGTTAATGAAAAAAAGACAGTTTATTGCATCTCTTTGTTTGGTAAGTGCTGGATGGGCGATAGAGCTTTCTCCTGCTTCCCTCAGTGCGGAAACTCCACTTGTAGTGCAGCAGCCAGCCCCTGGCTTATCTGCGCCTGCCGCCAACTCTAAAACCCCGCAAGTGGAACTGCTAAATCCGGGAGTGGAACCCCGACAGCAACTGCGTTTGAAACCAGCTATCGATGTCAAACAAACAACTGTGATGACCGTAAAAATGGATATGGACATATCCGCATCCGATCAGTCTTCGCGTGGGGTTCAAATTCCAGTATCGGTGATGACTTTCGAGACCAAAGTCACTAAAATTGACCCCAACGGCGATATTTACTACGAGTTTGCTTATACTAATGCAGATATCGTCGGTGATACTGGAAATACCCAGCCCGCCGCCCTAGATGCCATGCGTTCTGCACTCAAAAACATTGTGGGAGTGAAAGGATCTTTCATGATGGACAATCGCGGTTTTCATAAAGGAGGTGACATTATTTTGCCCGAAGGAGCTGACAACAACGTCAAAAAAATGGTTGGACAAATGTCTAAATCTCTAGAGCAAATTGCCTCGCCGCTGCCTGCTGAAGCAGTCGGAAAAGGAGCCAAGTGGCGCGTTTCTTCTTCCTCTGATTTCAGTGGCATTAATGTGAATCAAATTGCTACCTATGAATTGGCTAGCTGGCAAGATGGAGTGGCCTCTATGAATGTAAGTATAGAGCAGCAAGCCAACCCTCAAAATATTACCTCTCCCCTACTCCCTGCTGGAGCTACCTTAACCCTAAAATCTTTTAGTTCTCAGGGTCGGGGAAAAGTTACAGGGCGCTTGGATAGATTAATTCCTTTTCGCTCTACTGTGTCTATTAGTTCAAATAGCGAAATGAGTGCTAAAAATGCTGGCAGTTCTCAAGAATCAACAATCAAAACAAAAATGGCGATGGAGATGACTTTAGAGTCGAAGTAAGCTTTATACCAACTCTAAAAAGTAGGGACACGGCAATGCCGCGTCCCTGGCTGCGGCTAAATTTTTAATAAATGGTATTAAATCGGGCTAATATACTTGATATTATGTAAAATTTCCGAAAGTTTCGATCGCAAATTTGCAAGTAGAGGAGGCTGTTCTATGGTTCGATCGCACAAAAGTCAAGCTGTAATTGCTTTCGTCGTAGCTTTGGGGATAATCATCGGGAATTTGGTGTTCCCAGGGCTGAATGTAGCGCCGGCATTTGCTCAAGCCAAATTTCAGGATGTTAACGACCATTGGGCGCAAGCTTGCATTGAGGAGTTAGCAGAGAAAAAAATTATCAGCGGGTACTACGAAGACGGCACTTTTCGCCCGAATCGCCCCGTCAGCCGCGCTGAGTTTGCGGCAATGATTCGCATGGCTTTTCCCGATGCCAAAACCGTCCGCGCTCCGATCGACTTTGCAGATATTCCCACGAATTACTGGGGTTTTAAAGCAATTCGAGAAGCTTATCAGACGGGTTTTATGTCTGGATACAGTGGCAGTATCTTTAACCCCACTTTGAATGTTACCCGCTGGCAGGTTTTGGTAGCTTTAAGCAGCGGCTTGAAATATACACCTGCGGGGCCGGCGGCTGAGCTTTTGGATGCGACTTTTGAGGATGCACCGCAAATTCCCGAACTGGCAAGAAATGCGATCGCCGCCGCCGCAGAAAAACAACTTGTTGTCAATTATCCGGCGGTCAAACAGCTAGAACCTACGCGCAATGCTACTCGCGCAGAAGTCGCAGCTTTTCTCTGTCAGGCGATCGCCAAACCCGGCCAAACTGCCTTAGTTCCTGCCCAATATATCGCCCAAGTTCCGCCGAATATCGGCCCGCCGAGAACAACAGAAATCTCCGAAGCTGCAAAAGTTCGGGCGGAAGTTTCTTTCGTAAAAGAAGCAGAAAACGGTAAAAATCTCCGGATAAAAATTATCCGCGACGGTAAAACTTTATTAGAAGAACCCGTGCTGATTCCGACTCGTTCTCTAGTAGATAATCCCGACCAAAGAGCCAGCGAAGAAGTATCAGAAGGACGTTTTTTATCGCTGCTAATTCGCGATTTTGACGGCGACAAGGAACCGGAAGTGCTAGCAGATTTAGTGTCGATCAAAAGCGGTGTCCGCTGCTGCAATTATTCGTTCATTTACCGCTACGATTCGGGGGCTAACAAATACACTCATATCAAGCATTTCTGGGGCAATGTGAGTTACGAAATTGTCGATTTGGGCAAAAATGATATCCCAGAGTTCAAGAGTCAGGACGGGCGATTTGCCGAGGCTTTTACAAATTATGCTGATTCTCGCTTCCCGCTGCAAGTTTGGCAGTACCGCGCCGGAAAAATGCAAGATGTTAGCAAACAGTATCCGGTGGAAGTATACACGAATTCTGCTGAGCTTTGGCTGGAATCTAACAAGCGTTTGAGTGAAAATGGGGAGGCGAAAGGGGTGTTGGCGGCCTTCATGGCGAGCAAATATGTCATGGGCCAGGAGGCGGAAGGTTGGCAGTTGTTGGAGAAGGTTTATCAAGGGCGCGATCGCACTCAATTCTTTGGGAAGTTGCGGGAGTTTTTGGTGAGCACGGGTTATGCTAGTAAGTAGATTTGCAGTCTTTTAACCGCAGATGAACGCGGATAAACGCTGATAATATCTGTAGGGGCGGGTTTGACGAATAATATCTAATTCCTACTAAAAATATTACTAAACCCGCCCCCACACAACAGATAACCCACGTCAATTATTCATCAAATTTATCGTCACCTATTAATTTGTTTAAATAAACTAAATTTACTAACAAGGTGTGAATAAATGCAAAGGGCTGTCGCTTTTTAGACCCTAAGCTAAAATAAAGATAAAATCTCAGATATTTAATCACTGAAAATGGTATATCCACCTGCACCTTGGAATCTGCAAGGTTATGCTGTTGGGACTTTACAATTGGTAGATGTGGCACGAGTGCGCCCCTTGGTTCCCTCTGAGTTAGAAATTGTCTCTTTATTGCCGGGGAAAACCCTAGGCGGCATTTATATATCCTCCTACGGGTTGGGTTCGGTGATGGAGTACAATGAGTTAATTGTAGTTAGCGCGATCGCCAATTATGCCGGAAAATGGGGCGCTTGGATTTCCCACATCTACGTAGACAATCCTAACTCTGTAGCAGGCGGGCGCGAGATTTGGGGACTGCCTAAAGAAATAGCTCAATTTAGTTGGGAAGGCAGCGATTCGCTCAAAGTACCACCGCTAGGCTACCGCGTCACAGTTCGCCAAGGAAACCGTCAACTGTGCAGTCTCAATTACAGCAAACAAAGTTTAGCTTTACCGCTGCCTTTGAGCGGAAATGTTTTCAGCGCTGACCGCAGCAATTTGCTGTTATTTAAAGGAGGATTTGAGTCTCGCATCGGTTTGATTAAAGGCGAATTAGAAATAGCTGAAGAGAGTCATTTTGCCAGTTTAAAGTTAGGTCAGCCATTGCTAACTTTTGGCTGCGAAGATATGCGTTTAATTGCAGGTGCGCCGGAAGTTGTGGGAAATAGATCCGCTGAATTCAGTTATTAGCTGGAATTGGTAGGGCTGGCAATGCCCGCTTTACTCTCGCAGGACTTGCACGTCAATACCAAAGAAACCGGGTTTTTCACCATTAAAAGCGTTGATGCAGTATTTTCGCAAAAAAACCCGGTTTCTGATTGCTCGTGCTGATTGTACTTAAATTAAATGCCAGCCCCCGGAGCGGCTTCAGCACCCATTTCTAAAACTGTACCGCGAAGAAAATCAATTTGCTGCTGGAAGTCCATGCCCTGAACCTTTCCTAATAAAGCTTTTCCTGCTTCGGGAAGTTCATAGTCGGGAGGCACGGGAATAATAGTTCCTTCGTCCATTCCTACTGCTAGAAAATACCAAAAAGCCAGCTTGGTTTCCGGGCTCATCGAGCCGTACATCCGGCTGATTTCTGTATTCGCTTTTGAGGCAATGTCGCGCATTACTTGCAGTTGTGCGTCGTGGGGCAGCGGCTTGACTTGCTCGAACAAACCCTGAGCGATTTCGGAACCGGAAGCACCGGGAGCCGCTGGCGTTATTGACTTGCCCATTTCGGTGTAAACAAACCACAGCACACCTAATTGGTCGTCTACACTCAAGCTCTGAATATCTGCTTTTCCTTGGTCGTAAGCACCGACAGTAGTAAATGTCATTCAAGCCTCCAAAATAATATCTATTGTTCAGTTTTCTTATTTTTGAGAAAACTTTTGTTTGCTACTTAGTTAAATTACCTAATAAATAGTGATGCTAGAATCTTGCTAAAGGCAGATATGATCCCAACATAAGTTTGTGAAGTAAATTCACCAAAATTGGCAAAGTTTGCAACTAAAGGATGAGGCAAATTTGACAAGATTGTTGTTAGCTGTGCTCTACATTAGTATTGTTTAGCCGATCGACGATCGCGTATAATCGCAACAGACCTGTATTGAGGTGGCTGTTATGTCCGCAACTGCTAAACGCTTCACCACAGCGGAATATCACCGCTTGACAGAACTGGGATTTTTTGCTGAGGACGATCGACTTGAGTTAATCAAGGGAGAACTTGTAAACATAGCTGCTAAAAGTACGGCTCATTCTGTTTGCGAGACACGCTTGGAACGCGAGTTATTTAAGCTGCTGGGAGAACGGGCGACACTGCGAGGGCAACAACCGATTATTTTGCCTGATGACAGCGAACCAGAACCCGATCGCGCGATCGTGCAAAATCGCCCTGATGACTATCTATCCTCTCACCCCTGTCCAGCGGATATACTGTTACTGATTGAGATTGCGGATTCTTCTTTGAGTTACGACAAACAGGTCAAGTTGCCCCTTTATGCTGAAGCGGGCATCTCTGATTATTGGATATTTAACTTATTAGAAACTTGTTTGGAATGTTACAGCGAACCTTATCAGAATTCGCAAGGCAAATTTGGTTATCGGGTCAAGAGAATTTTTCTACCCAACGAGTCTGTTAATCTGCCTTATCTTCACGACTTGGCGCTCGATTTATCGAGAGTTTTTCCGCCAACTATAGAATCTTGAAGGACTCTGATATTATTCCCAAGAAAATAGGCTGGCAAACAGCCAGCCTAGAATCAGGAGAAGTTTATTTCCAATTCGTGGAAAGTCTAGCTAAACAAACCAGAAATACCGTTGACTGCTATTGCTCCAGCCAAAGCAGAAACAACCACAGAAGTCAGAGCCGTACCGAACAGCCACCAAGCAGCAGTTGCTGCCGCTTCCCGCGCATCTTCTCCTTGCTGCTTAGCCTTGTTCTTGAGCTGTTTGATGCGTTTTTTGGCTTCATTTTGCAGGCGTTCCGAACGCAATAAAACGCTGTCCCGGGCTCCTTCCATTTGGTCAACAATTCGGTGCGCGTCAGTCTCGGAAATATCGGAACGAGAACTCAGCAGGGCAACTAAAGTACCGCGATCGAACTCGCCTAAACGCTCTTTAATCGCGTCAAATCCGGCCTGCGGGTCGTCAAACACTTTGCGGAAGTCCCGCTTGATGCCTTCGTAATTGAGTTCCGGTCGATCGAGCGAATTGAGATAATCCCGAATTTTCGTGAAAATACCGTCGATTGCTGACTGAAACTTGTCCTGAACCATTTGAACTTGTTCGACAATTTGGTTGCGGACAGATTCAATTTGGTCGGCAATTTTGTTAGCTTCCTCGGACGAGATGTCTTCCCGCTGCGACAGCAATGCTACCAAAGTACCGCGATCGAAGTGTTTCAGCCGATCGCCCAAACTTTGCATCCCCGTTCCCGGTTCGCTAAACAGCAACTGCAAATCGCGCTTGATACCGTCAGGATTGAGTTCATCCTTGTCCGTATTCCGCAAGTAATTTTCCAAACTTCCTTGGAAATCCTTGACCGTTTTTTGAGCGCGAGAGGCCAAGCGGCGGGGCGATTTCACGATGCTGCGAATCGAATCTTGCACGCGATCGATCGTCCGATTTATCTGTTCTTCGCTCAAATCTTCCCGCTGCGAAAGCAGCTTCACCAAAGTTTCGCGATCGACCTGAGACAGTCTTTCCCGCAGCGCCAAGGCACCTTCTTTCGGATTTTCAAACAATTTGGTCAAATCTCGATTGATGCCTTCTGGATCGAGTTCTTCGAGGTTAGTATTCCGCAGGTACTCGCCAATTTTTGCAGTAACTTCCTCGTACTGCTCCTTAGCTTTATCTGCAACTATTTGCGGCGCGTGGATAATGTTGTCGCGCACAGATTCGATTTTGTCGATCGCCTGATTTACCTGTTCTTCGCTGAGGTCTTGGCGCTGCGACAGCAGTTGCACCAGAGTATCGCGATCGAATTGAGATAAGCGTTCTTTCAGCGCTTTAAATCCGGCTTCCGGGTCGTTTAACAGCGTTTGAAACTCGCGCTCGATCGCTTCGGGATTGAGTTCTTCCTTATTAGTATTGCGGAGATAGTCTTCCACCTTTTGCCGCACTTCCTGCGCTTTCGATTTCGCTTGCTCTTGCAATTCTTGAGCTTTAGAAATCACGCGATCGCGCGAACTTTCGAGCCGCCCGATTAACTGATCTGCTTCCTCTGGACTGAAATCTTCCCGCTGGCCGAGCAACTGTACCAAAGTATCGCGATCGAATTGAGACAGGCGATCGCGCAAAGCCTCAAAACCAGCATCCCGGTCTTCCAACAGCGCTTGGAAATCCTTCTCGATACCTTCAGGATTCAATTCTTCCTTGCCGGTCGATCGTAAATAATTCTCAATCCGGCTCCGCAAATCTTGAGACTGTTCCTCACCAGCAGCAGCTTGCACTATTTCCAACACTTCTTGGCGGACACCTTCAAGCTGTTGAGCAATTTCCTGTGCTTGTTCGGGAGCAAACCCCTCACGGCGGCCCAGAATCTCTACAAAATAATCGGGATTAAACATTTCTAACTGGCGCAAAACTGCCCCTGGAGAAGCTTCCGGGTCGTAAATAACATCCCTAAATTCCTGCTTGATTGTCTCCCGGTTGAGATGCCAAGGTTGGGCATTCAGCAAGTAATTTTCCACATCAGCCTTAGCTGTATTGAAAGGCAGCGCAGGCACTTTGTCGCCCGCCTGAGAAGCCAAAGATTTAGCTTTTTGAGTCCCTTTTGCTGTCAGTTGCTGCAACTGACCAGAGATTTTTTCAACATCCAAATCAGACAAATCCGTCCGCGACAAAACAGTTCCCACAAGAGCTTCCACACCCAACTGCATCGCTCGCTTCATGCCGCTGCTGGATTCCGATTTGTTTTCCCGATTTTCCAGAATTTGAGACAGCTTGGCGTTGAGTTCGTCAGACTTGAGCAAATCGGGAGCCGCAAATTTAAGAAAATCAACCAACTCTAAATTCGGGTCTTTCTGCTCTTGCTGCTTGCCGAAAGTTTGCTTCCAAACGCCTTCGAGTTGGTCGGCAACTTGAGTGATTTCCTCTTGAGAAAAGTCTGTGCGACTCTTAATTAAATCCACAAAAGTCTGGCGGTTAACGTTCTTGAGAACGTCGCTTCCCGCAAGAGATTTGATATCTGCATCGCCCAGCAACTTTTCAAATTGACCGCGAATTTCCTTAACATCTAGTTTCGGTAGCTGCAAAGAACCCACATAATCTTGCAGTGTTTCGCGAATGCTATCCGGGTCTACCGCCGAACTCAATTCGCGGCGGACAGCGGCAACAGATGCCTCTACAGTGTTGACCATTTGGTCGCTGGCCATCTTGCCGCCGATCGCAGCACCCGCAGTACCCATCACGCCTTGAACGCCTGAAAAAGCGGTTTTTATCAAGGAACCGATCATAGAACCGACGGCGCTAGAACCGAGCCACACAAGGGTTAAAAAGTACGCGGCCCAGATGACTACACCAATAATTGCCGCTCCATCTACGCTGGCAATTGAAGTTAGTTTGACCGCCAGAAAACAAGCCAAAAATAAAGCCAGGTTAACGGTGACTAAAATCCAACCCCCGACTAAACCTTCTATTTTCCGAACTTTACTGCCTAAACTTTCGGACTCATCATCATCGTCATCGTCGGGTAAAGCCTCGTCCCAATTTGAGATTTTGGCGGCGATCGAGAAATTTGTTAACAGGAATTGGAAGCCGAAAGCCATGATGACTCCGGCGATTAATGACACGAAAAACTGAGGGCTTAAAAACATCAGCCCTCCGATATCGGCGTGGTCAAATGGCACATCTATTTCTATTGGCATTTGAGCAAGGGTGAGTTTGGGACTGTACAGCGACATTAATAACTCGCTTTCAAACATAATTTACCTCCTAAAGTTTGATACCTGCTTAGGCATATTGAAATTACCCCCTAACGTTTAAATAGGGGATTTGGAACTTTTTAGATGGTGGTTTGTTTCGTCAGGCTTTATCTTACGGAAGCCCTTATTAGTGAAATCGGGATGAGTAGTAAATTCGTTTTTTATCTATGTCATCCTTAGTGCTTATTATGGCTCTTGAAGCTGAAGAATAAATCCCTCTAAAGTCAGAAATGAGTTGATTTGGGAGGAGTAGTCGTAGAGTTAGCCCAAAAAAGGCAAGTTTGAGGCGGAGGCGATGGCTACCAATTATCAATAGTAGTACAGTGGGATGCGGCGCACCCGACATATCGTATAGTGCGCTGTCTCTTTAGGATTCCGTTTGATTTTTAGGCTGAAAACGAGCTAGTAATTGCGATCGATCGAGCTGCATACTCAGTCGCGTGATTTCAAGAGGTTCTAGTTGAATCAAAGGCTCGATTATTTGGACTAATTCTTCATCAATTTCGCCAAATCTTACTTGTAATATACTCTCAAGAATCTCGCGTTTACTTTGCTGAATACCTTGCTCGATACCTAGCTGAATAACTTGCTGAATACCTAGCTGAATACCTTGCTCGATACCTAGCTGAATACCTTGCTCGATACCTTGCTGAATACCTTGCTCGATACCTCGCTGAGTTGCTTCTTCAAGCCGTTGTAAATAGAGGGGTGATAGTTCCATAATTAACTCCCGATTTTGTCGATAATAAATAGTAAAGTGATATTTAGCGCACCCTACCGATTGTAGAGTGCGCTGCTGAGTCAGGATTCCGGTTGATTTTTTTGTTCAAAATGAGCTAGCAATTCAGAGCGATCGAGCTGCCTAATTAGTCGCGTGCGATCGAGGGGTTCTAGCTGAATCAAAGGCTCGATTATTTGGGCTAATTCTTCATCAATCTCGCCAAATTTTACTTGTAGCAGACTCTCAACCATCAGGCGTTGAGCGCGCTGCATAGCTTGCTGCATACCTTGCTGAATACCTTGCTGAATACCTTGCTGAATACCTTGCTGAATACCTTGCTGAATACCTTGCTGAATACCTTGCTGCATACCTTGCTGCATACCTTGCTGCATACCTTGCTGCATACCTCGCTGAGTTGCATCTTCCAGCCGTTGCAAGTAGAGGGGTGACAGTTCCATAATTAACTCCCGATCTTCTCGATCTATGTCTTGACGTACTTCTAAAATCGTTCGCAAGTTGTACAACAATTCTAACGCATTCAACCGAAAGACATTATCTGAGGGTAATTCCCTCAATTCGGCAATAGCTTGCTTCTGCACATTTCCCTTCCCTAAAACTCTCAGCCACAGGGTTTCTGGAGTCCGGGGGAGTTGGTGAATGGCAATGATTGCTGCTTTCAGAGACGGACTCAGAAAATAAACTCCACTTACCCAATTTTCGGGATCGGGAATCGCCCCAAATCCCGCTAGCATGGCGTCGGAAACAGTCGGCGACAGTATCCAGAGTTGGGGCAAGTCTGCCTCTGCAATCCGGGTATTTTCTCTGGCGGCGACTCGTTCATATTCGGCGTGGATATCAAAGAGTTTTCCCAGACAACTGCGAATTTCTCCGATTTGCACTGGACTGCGGAATGGTTCAATTACAGCGGGTTTTGCTGCAATTTGACCCAGAATACCGAGGGCTGTGGGTTCGACATCAGGTTCTGCTTTTGGGGCAAAGAAAACGTCAATCTGTCTCACTTCTCCAGCAATGTCGCGGCTGGTTTCGACATTGCCGAGAGGGGTTAATAGTTCTTTCAGATACTGTTTGGCAAATTGGTCGTGGATGAATCTGGTCATGCAATTTTAGATTTTAGATTTTAGATTTTAGATTGGGAATGACTTACTGGATATGGATTTGGCGCTGACCTAAAAGGGTTAAATCAAGAGCTTGTAAAAACCTTGCCGTTAACTGTCAACTGTCAACTAAGAAGGGCGGGCACTCTTGGCACCGCCCCTACCAACTGTCAACTGTCAACTGTCAACTGTCAACTGTCAACTGTTTGCAGCATTTACCCTCACAGTTGCGAATGCTGCGAATGCAGCCATACTCCTCGAAACGTTGGCTATGTTTGCGAACAGTAGAATATGCCAGCAAATGTAAAGGAATTCCGATTAGTTTGTAAACCAATCGACCACCAGCATGAACAACATCCCAAATTTCGCTCCAATTAGGTTCTTGAATAAATTCTCCTATTTCATCTTTTAAGGCAACCCACTGAGATTGCACAGTAGGAGGGTGACAATTATCAAATGCTGCCATACCTTTTTGGTAGTTTTCCAAAATCTTATTCATAATATCTAATCAAATTTGGCTTAGTTCTGATAATATCAGAAGTTAATCTGAGATAACAATCATCCGGTATTTTAAGGAAACCAGCTATGCGACTCTCTCAAATGCTTTTCGTCACACTGCGGGAAGACCCAGCAGAAGCAGAAATCCCCAGCCACAAACTATTACTCCGTGCGGGATACATCCGGCGCATCGGCAGCGGTATTTACGCTTATCTACCCTTAATGTGGCGTGTCCTCAAAAAAGTCTCCCAAATTGTGCGCGAAGAAATGGACGCTACCGGCGCTCAAGAATGCCTCCTACCGCAACTGCAACCGGCCGATTTGTGGCGGGAATCGGGCCGCTGGGACACCTACACTCAAGCTGAAGGTATCATGTTTGCTCTCACAGACCGTCGCGACACAGAATTGGGATTGGGCCCAACTCACGAAGAAATAATTACTACAATTGCTAAAGATATGATTCGTTCTTATCGGCAATTGCCTATACATTTGTATCAAATTCAAACTAAATTTCGCGATGAAATTCGCCCCCGTTTTGGCTTGATGCGCGGTCGTGAATTCATTATGAAAGATGGCTATTCTTTCCACACTAATGAAGAAAGCCTGAAAAAAACTTATCAGGATATGGCTCAAGCTTACAGCAATATGCTGCGCCGATCTGGCTTGCAATTCCGAGCAGTAGATGCTGATTCTGGCGCAATTGGTGGTTCGGGTTCTCAAGAGTTTATGGTGTTGGCTGAAGCGGGGGAAGATGAAGTTCTCTACACTGAAGATGGTCAGTATGCCGCTAATTTGGAAAAGGCTGTTTCAATACCTGCTGATACTGAAACCTCAACCTTTACAACTTTTGAAAAACGGGAAACGCCCGGAACGGAAACCATTGACAAACTCTGCAAGTTTTTCAAATGTTCTCCTACTCAAGTTGTCAAAAATGTACTTTATCAAGCTGTTTATGACAGCGGAATTACAGTGCTGGTACTGGTCAGCATTCGCGGCGACCAAGATGTCAATCAGGTAAAATTGCTGAATGAATTAACCAAATTAGCTGGAGATTATCAAGCAAAAACAATCCTATTTCTGACAGTCCCCGATGCAGAAGCTCAGCAAAAATGGGCTGCAAAATCTTTACCTCTAGGTTATATGGCTCCCGATGTTGCTGATGATTACATTGCTGGGAGCAAGGAAGTAAATTCTAAGTTTTTGCGTTTAGTCGATCGCACCGCAGTTGACCTGACAAACTTTGTCACCGGTTCCAATGAATCAGGATACCACGTTGTCGGGGCTAATTGGGGGAAAGAATTTCCCCTACCGAGTTTAGCAGTAGATGTGAGGAAGGCTAAGAAGGGCGATCGGGCAATTCACAATCCCGAACAAACACTGCACACCGCCAGAGGGATTGAAGTCGGTCACATCTTCCAACTAGGCACAAAATACTCCCAAGCAATGGGCGCCACCTACACCAGCGAACAAGGCGAAGAAATGCCGTTAATTATGGGCTGCTACGGCGTCGGCGTATCGCGGTTAGCTCAATCGGCTGTAGAACAATCCTACGACAAAGACGGGATTATTTGGCCGGTGGCGATCGCCCCCTATCATGCCATCATCAGCATCCCCAATATTTCCGACGCCCAACAAGTAGAAGTCGCCGAAAAACTCTACGCAGAACTCAATCAATCTGGCATTGAAACCCTGCTGGACGATCGCGATGAACGTGCGGGAGTCAAATTTAAAGATGCCGATTTAATTGGCATTCCCTATCGTATTGTTCCCGGCCGTTCCCTGAAAGCAGGCAAAGTCGAAGTCGTGGAAAGAGCAACTCACAAATCACAAGAAATTCCCATTGATGAAGTCAATTCTACCTTAAAACAGTGGATTGAGACCGCCATCAAATGAGATATTTTCATCGCGGTTAAGGTTCGCAGTAAGGACTTCAGTTTTTTCTTGTTAGGATTGAGAAAACTAAAGTTCTTACTAGACCTCTTGCAAAAATCCTTTCATCAATTGATGGAACGGGCTCTCCGGCCCGTTCCACAAGAGTTATTTTTTCTTGTGGAACGGGCCGGAGAGCCCGTTCTAATTATTTTTGCAAGAGGTCTACTACAAACGGTGAGGATTTAGATTTAGAGGACTCAATTCCTCACTACAAACGGGAGGTTTTTTATCCTATTAGGATTTAACGAAATCTAGGTCTACTAAAATTCAAAACTAGATATAAATCTGAATCTAAATCAGTTTCTTCGATTCCCTCAATCCAGAATTGGGCGATACCTAGCTCAAGTAGCTGTAGTTGCTGTCGTTTACGCCGTGGGGGCGAGACTCGCATTCTCAATTCAAGGTATTATTTGCAGATATAAGCTGTGTTGCATCTAGATGGGAGCATAACAGTTATGCAATCAGTATTTATACTGATGATAATTTAAGCTGCTGCTTTGAGATTAACACCAATCATTCCATTTAAGTAAGCTACTCGATGAGCCAAGACTTGCGGGACATTTTGCTCATTCCACCCGGCGCCAGAAATTTTGATACGACGACCAATCTGTTTGATTGCTGATTCCACGGCACCAGAACCAATTGAACAAATCTGATTGGAATGATAATAGTGGTAATTAACGATTCGTTCAGGCGTGTTTGTTGAGATATACACAGAAATTCTGTGCGGCTTTTTTGGTCAGATTTGCAAAAAGTTGTTTCGCTTTCTCCACCTGTCCCATCCATAAATAAGCTTGGGCTTCATTGATTCTGCGCTGTGAACCGCCAAC
>NZ_JAUBWA010000019.1:0-69723 GCF_036702825.1 Microcoleus sp. A003_D6
ATGTTTCGTATGTAATCAATAATTACTCTCCAATATACCATATTCTGTTAACATAAAATTTAGATGCGTTCGCCCTGCCCAACCGTGTGCTGAGTGTTCCCGTAAAAAAATCTAACTCGCATGGTTATACCTCTGTAGAGTTAGGGATGAAAATTACCAACGGTACTCCGATCCCTCTTTATTTCAGTGGATATACAACATTAATTCCAGAACTTCGGGAACCGGATGGCAAAATCAGAGAGTGGGGTAGAAACAGCAATATACTTATATTACCCTCGGAATCGGATTTTATTTTAGCGCTGCCTGGAGAAAGTGTGACCTTTTTCCCCTATACTATCCTCTTTTGGCGCAAGGGTAATCAGGCAGAGCTAACCATAGATTTTGGAGATGGTAGTATTTGGGTTTCTGGAGGACTCAAACCAGATAAATATCAATTTAGATTCAGCTATCAAAAAAATATTGATCCTAGAAGTAAGATTATTTATTCCGGCGAAGCAATTGAACAAATGTTATTAGAAATGGTTTACTTCGGGAGGGTGGAGACTCCCTTTGTAGAGTTACACCTAGCTAAACCCTAAAATTAAAGTTTACCCCAGTTGCTATCTAGGTCTAAGGAATTGCTTCAAGGGGTAAGGTGCGCAGTGCGCACCCTACAAATTTGAGTTAGAGCGTAAGTATTGTTAATGCTTCTTAGGATTTTTCGGAAAAGGAATGCCCAAACTATCGTGAAAAAGAAGCTGAGTTTTATAAGTCAAGCGGCGGTTAACTTGTTTGATGATTTTTTCCAAAAGCGCATCGCCCGTTTTTTCAATTAAAGGTTGAGACATCGATCGAATAAACTTGGGAAAGCAAACTCCCACAGCCAAATCCAGCTTCCACGTCGCACTGGTAATCGCAGGCGGCAGCTTAGCACGTTCCGACGCAGGCCAATCGGCGGCAAACTCGTCAGACGGTATCTCCACTAGCTTCATCGCCGATCGAAAATCCACTTCATATCCAGGCGAGGTATAATTCGGAACCGGAATAGTCTTAATCAAATAGCAGCCTTCAGCGTCAGGCGGCAGCAACTCTAAACCAATTCTCGCTTCAACGCGGTAGCCGAAAGCCCCAAAACGCCCGACTAATAAATCGTAGCCGTTTTCGCCGATCGGCTCGGCCTTCATCGGCCAAGCGCACTGACAAAACCAAATCTTGTGGTTGTTCAAATGCTTCGCCACCGTCTCCGCATCCGCGTACATCTCCATGCTGTCTTCAAAATGCGTGTGAAACCAAATCGGCTCAAGTTCCTCTGCTGCATCCGCACCTCTACTCTCGGGCGGCGCAAAACTCGCATCTGGGTAGTAATTTTCGTCAGAAGCTTCAACAGTTTGATATTCAGCGGAATCCTGCTTCATCGTATGCTCTCCTGTTATACACGCCAATCGATCGGGTTGGGGATGTGGTAAGGGAGTTTCCTCCCTACAATTGAGAAATAGATAGCAACAAAACTTACCCTAGTTCAGCATAACTCCACTTATGAAAGCATTTGTAGCAGGAGCCACAGGTCAGACTGGGCGCAGAATCGTCACAGAATTAGTCAAGCGGGGCATTCCCGTGCGCGCCTTAGTCCGAAATCTAGAGACAGCTAGGCAAATTTTACCACCGGAGGCAGAGTTAGTGACAGGCGATGTATTAAATGCGACTTCTCTGGGCGATGCGATCGGCGACAGTACGGTGTTGCTGTGCGCGACAGGGGCGGCCCCTGGTTTTGACCCGACAGCGCCTTACAAGGTGGATTTTGAAGGTACTAAAAATTTGGTGGATGCAGCTAAGGCTAAGGGAATTGAGCATTTTGTGCTTGTGACTTCTCTGTGCGTCTCTAACTTTTTTCACCCGCTGAATCTGTTTTGGCTGATTCTGGTTTGGAAAAAGCAGGCGGAGGAGTATTTGCAAAAAAGCGGTTTGACTTATACGATCGTCCGTCCGGGCGGTCTCAAAAATGAGGATACTTCAGATGCGATCGTCATGGCTGCTGCGGACAAACTATCAGACGGTAGCATTCCCCGTACTAAGGTAGCCCAAGTGTGCGTGGAGGCGCTGTTTCAGCCGGCTTCTCGCAACCGGGTTGTGGAAATTGTGGCGAAGTCGGACGCTGCGCCAAAGAGTTTTGAGGAGTTGTTTGCCAGTGTGATTTGATTGAATTAGCTCCGCTTGGGTTCGGTGCGCCAGACAAAAAACAATTTGATTTGGATCTGAGATGTTGCACCGTTGTCAAGAACAGGCTTTCGGGCCTGTTCCACAAAAAGTGCATTTTCTTGTGGGGAGTAGGGGTTGGGCAGGAGATCCCGCCCAAAAAAGGCCGATCGAGAATGGTGCAAGATGTGAGTTGGGTCAAAAATTTGGGCTGAGGCACGCTACACCAATTTTCCGATCGCCAAATCTGGCAAAATCTTAATAGTTTTACGATTCGCCGTTGAAATTTCTCTTTCCCAGCATGAAAACTCTCAAGTGGCCAGCTTGGTTCCCCTATCCGATTTCGTGGTTAAGGGCATTTGCTCTCGCTCAGAGTTTTAGTTTTGTCCTTCGCAGGGGCATTCCTTTTGTCAGCGATGATATCGGCTTTCTGACTCTACTGCTGGCGGCTTGGCTGATTCAGTTGCCTTTGTTTTTTGTGTTTCACTTGTTCGCCGTCAAAATCTTAAATCCCTTACTAATTATGCTGCCGGGGCGCTTTCGCGTTGCGCGCAAGTTCAAGCGCCGGCATACTGGTATTCGATCGCACTTGCGAGAAGGCTTGAATGCTTTAGTAGTGATTTTTTTTGCATTCAATCTGTCGCTGTTGGTGCAACTTGCGATTTTTTATTGGCCGGCGCGATCGATCGATCCGGCTCAGTTACTCACAGGAATATCTACTCTAACAAATGTTGCCGTAGCCGGTGAATTAGATTTCTGGCTGATTAAATTGGCGGGGGCTTTATCGAGTTTAACGCTGTTAGCCGCGCCGCTATATCAATACGATTTTCTGGTGCGCCGGATGCGGGCGGCTCGAAAATGGGTTGAAATTGCGGAAATGGAAATGACTTGGCTAGAAGCTGAGAAATTGGGCCGTCGAAAAAGGGGTTTGCTGAGGCGATCGGAAATTCAAATCCTCGGATTTCTACTTTTAATCGGCGCTGTGATTGGCGGCGGTGTTTTTTTAGTTGCCAATTTGCGGGGAAATCAGCAGTTGTCACAGTCGGCGAGTGAGGTTAGCAAATCGCCGCCGCTGGCTATGAAAACAGGCGATCCTTACATTCGGGCGCTGATGCGTACTATTTCTGCTAGCGAGTCGAATGTTTCTCGCCCTTATCACGTTGTTTACGGTGGCAAATACATATTAGATTTGAGCCGCCATCCTGACTGGTGCGTGAAGATTGTTAATGGCCCGAATCGGGGCAAGTGTACTACGGCAGCGGGCAGGTATCAATTTCTGACTTCGACTTGGAAGGAGAAGGCTAAGCGCTATCAGGCGCGCCGTGCTAATTTTTTATTTTGGGAAGATTACAGTTTTGAACCGGAAGATCAGGATGCTGTGGTTTATGCTTGGTTGAGCGATCGCAAGTTTTGGAAAGCTGATATTTCACAGATGCTGCGGCAGGAAAGATTAACTGAGGTATTGCGGATGCTTTCGGGAACTTGGACGAGTTTGGGATATGGAATTGAGAACAATTCTATGAGTTCTAGTTTGCCGAAAGTCTACCGGGAAATGCTGCGGCAAGAATTGGAAAATGCCGGTTCTTAGGTTAAATTAAATCGGGTTATATCGGAATTATATCCGAGTGCGAGCGTCCCCGCTCGCGTGTTCTCAGCAGCGAGCAGGCGCTTTAAATCGCGATCGGGGACGCTGGCACTGTATGGAGCGCGGGCCTTTTGAATCGCGATCGGGGACGCTCGCACTGCACTCCGAAAATGATGATTTCGATCTAACTGATGACTGATGACTGATGACTCTTTCAATTTTGGCAAAAATGCTGTCAGACATTTGTACAATTCTAATCCCGGCCCAGCTTGCAGCGGATAAAGCTTGTCGAAATTAATTGGGCTTCCCGGTGCCAATTTCCACTCGGTTTGCTGTGCTTTTTTTGGGGAAATTTCGATCGCTACGGTGATGTTAATAATGTTGTTGTGCTGGGGGATTCCCCGGAAGCAGTAACTTTTTCCCGTGCGTTTGTCGGAGTCGCTGCCGGTGATGTATCTGTCTTGTTTGCGAAATTGGATTTCTCTGAAAGGTCGATCGATCGCAAACGAGTCTCGGTAGCGGTAGTCTCCGTCGGGCAAGCTTTGCACGGTCGGTCTGATTTGAGCTAGAACTGTTGTTGCGCTAAGAGTTAGCATCATTGATACGAGTTTTTTCTGTGAAATCGGTGATGTTGCTGTCTGGTGTCTGAGTCGCTGTGGGCGATCGGCTTAAACAGGAGGGGCCAGTAACAAATTAATAAGGGCTTGTATGTAGTTTCACTTGATCCCTGCCTATCGTGAATAATTATTTCAAGGTTTCATCTCTGTTACCTATATGAGTAATAATAGAAGTATTGAGCCAAGCCCTGAGAAACTTTACGGGCGTATATCTAGGGATAAACTAGGGATAAACTGAGGATACTGCTATGTTTGGGCTGACGCGAAGAACAAAAAATTTAGGGCGGGTTGAAACCGGCAACTCGGAACTGCGAGGCTCTATCACCTCTGCGTCTAAAAGTATCCACTTTGTCCGAGCATCGCGAGTTTACAAAGATGAGGCTTTGGTGTCGGCGACGCTGGCGGGACTGCCGGCTCTTTTGGCATCGCTGGAAAGCTTTCGCGAGTAGAGTTTGACAATTTCTATTGTTAAACATCGGGAGTTGACTGAGCTAAACTATTGCCAGACGCCGGAAAAGATATTCTTGACGGCGATGGCAATTCGATTTAAGTCTTCTTTCAGCAGCGGCGGCCAAGCAACTCCTTTGCGGAGTCCTGCTTCAAATTGCAGCAAACCTTCTACTGAGAGTAAATGCAGTGCCGAGATTAATTGCCGATCGAGCATTGGAGATTCTTGCAGGCCTTCAAACAATATTTTTAAAGCTAATAAAATTGATGTCACCTGTCCGGGTACGGGCGGCTGACCTTGTTTGAGACGCATCAGGAAGGCGTCGGGATTTTTCTTGGTTTCGAGGGCGGTTCCTTGGTCGATCAGAAAACTGCGGGCTGTTTTGTAATCCATTTGATGTGCGATCGATCTCCTGCAATTAATTAGCTGGTATTATATCACTTTTTGTCTCGCTCAATTGGGTAATATATTTGTATATAGGATAAACTACAGCTACTCGTGAGGTCGTATTGTCCTGTACCGTACAGCTACTCGTGAGGTCGTATTGTCCTGTACCGTACAGCTACTCGCGAGGTGGTTTTGGGCGCACTCTAAAGCTCTCGTAAGGTCTACCGAAAAGCACCCTACAGCTACTCTTGGTAGTTATGAGTAGGTTTTACAGAACGGAAAAATAAAACAGTCAGTAACTCAGGTAATGTGATTTGTTGATTAGCGAATCACGGCAACCAGTCCGTACATAGCTACTCCAACTCCAATCAACAATTGGAAAGAGCAACAAGGGGTTCAACGATCGCGCCCGATCCAAGTGCTGCAAATATGTTTTAATAGAGTGGCGCTGGCGGGGTGACAACCCCGCCGGAAACCCAGACATGGCTCATATTTGACCGACTTGTGTTAAAAAAATATAGGAGTAATGAAAGTTAAACTCGACCTATAAAAATATATGTTACCTAAATTCTATCAGGGTCACTTCCAAAGACAACGAACCCGTTCTCAATTTTTAGTTTGAGAAATTGAAGTTAACTCGCAATAAGTGTCACTCTTATCGACATGGACTCAGAGCTGCAACCTTACTCAGGCATGGTTCCTAGCTATATTTGTCACCCCCCCAGAAAAAATGCAAGACGAAACTTTAAAAAAAGAGCGACAATTCCACGATGCTTGGGCATCCACAATTGATGTTGACGGCATTCGGGTCAATGATTACTTTGAAGCTTGTACCGCCCCAGAAAATAGATTTATCCTCAAGCAACTGGGCGATATTACGGGCAAACGCTTGTTAGATTTAGGCTGCGGCGCCGGAGAAAACAGCGTTTATTTTGCTAAAAAAGGCGCGCACTGTGTAGCCGCTGACTATTCTCAGGGCATGGTAGAAGTTGCTCTGAAATTAGCCGAGAAAAACGGCGTCACAATAGAGGGCTGCACTGTAAATGCAATGGCTATGGATTTCCCGGACAACAGTTTTGATATTGTTTACGCTTCTAATTTGCTGCACCATTTGCCGGAACCATCCAAGGCTATTCGCGAAATGCACCGCGTGCTGAAGCCTGGGGGTAAAGCTTGTTTTTGGGACCCGATGAAGCACAATCCGGTGATTAATGTTTACCGCAGAATGGCGACTGAGGTGCGGACGGAGGATGAAACTCCTTTGGATATTAATATTGTGAAATTTGTCAAGTCTTTGTTTTCGGAGACGGCTTACGATACGTTTTGGTTGACGGCGCTGTGGATTTTTTTGCGCTTTTATTTGATAGAAAAAGTGCATCCGAATGAGGAGCGTTATTGGAAAAAGATTATCATTGAACAAGAGAGATTGAAACCGGAATACTCTCGGTTGGAAGAGTTGGATGGGTTTTTGAAAAAGTTGCCTTTGATGAATCGCTTAGCTTGGAATTTGGCGGTGGTGGCAACGAAGTAATTAAAAGAAGTACAATAAGTGGTAGGGTGCGTCAGTTTTGAGATTTTAAATCAGCGCCGAAAGTATTATTCTGACGCACCATTTGTTATCAGGTGCGTCAGTGACGAGATGGTTTGTTTGGAGCAAAAATAATCACAACTGACGCACCCTACTGAAAACTCTAAAAGAAGTACAATAAGTCAAAGCATTTAATTAAGAGGCTAATTATGCCAGAAACTATTGCTGCTGTGTACGAAAACGGGGTTTTTCGTCCCCTGAGTCCTTTATCATTGAATGATGGGGACACTGTGCAAATCACAATTGTAGCGGAAGTGTCGCAGGAAGAACTCAAGGGCGATCGCGAAAAAGCGATTAAGTTGATGGATGTACGGGGATTGGTGCGTTTGCCAAAGAAACAGGGTAAGCTAGATGCAGCGGCAGAACAAAAGCGGCGCGAACTGTTTGAAAAACTCAAGGGAAGAGTGGGGAAACCTCTTTCTGAAATCGTTATTGAGGATCGCGGCCCGTGGTAAATGCCTATTTCTTAGACACCAGCGCTTTGGTTAAACGGTATGTGCCTGAATTGGGAAGTAATTGGATTCAATCAATTACTCTTCCAGCAGCAGGTAACTTTCTCGCGATTTCTCAGATTACTTGGGTGGAGGTATGCAGCGCTTTTTCACGCCGTCAACGAGAGGGTACTCTATCTGTCGATGAGGTTGACCAACTTAGGGGAGATTTTCGTACGGATTTTGACAATCAGTATGAAGTTCTTGAAGTCGATCGCACTTTGATAGAAACAGCGGGCGCACTGGTGATGCAAAACCCGCTACGGGCTTATGATTCTGTGCAATTAGCCTCGGCTTTGCGCGTTCAATCTACTCTCGTTTCCGTGCCAGATACTCAACTGGTTTTTGTTTCGGCGGACAATCGATTGCTGAATATTGCTCATTCAGAAGGGTTGGCGATCGACAATCCTAATAATTATCCGTAATCAAATGGTTTGTAGTTAGGACTTTAGTCCTTTGATAGATGCGGACTGAAGTTCTCACTACGAATCTATATTGCTGCGATCGCTATTTATAGGATTTCTTTCAAAGTTTTAACCAATATTTGATTTTGTTCCTCCGTACCTACACTAATCCGCAACTTGTCTTCTAATCGCGGCTGATTGAAGTATCGAATCAATATTCCCCGTACTTTCAGTGTTTGATAAATTCTTTCTGCATCGCCGTTTGGTGGCCGCACTAACAAAAAGTTGGTTTGCGAGGGCCAAACTTCAAAGCCTAATTCCTTGAAGCTAACGGCTAGTTTTGCTCGCGAAGCCTTAATCTTTTCGGCGTTGGCTGTTTTGTGCTCTTGATGTGCGATCGCACCTGCCCCCACTGCATAGGCTAAAACATCCACATTGTAGCTGTCTTTGATTTTATTTAATTCTGCCAGCAGCGCCGGATTTGCTATGGCAAAACCCAACCTCAATCCTGCTAGGGAATAACCTTTTGAAAGCGTCCTCAAAACTATAACATTACTGTAGTTTTTTGTCAACTCCAAAGCATTTTCTTCGGCGAAATCTACATAAGCTTCGTCAATTACCAGAATGCCCGATAACTCTTTAGCCAGTTTCTCCAAATCTGCAACAGATATGGCTGTTCCCGAGGGACTGTTTGGCGAAGCTACAAATGTCACTGCACCCTGGGCTGCTATTAGCAAATCGACTGGTAACTGGTAGTCGTCTGGATAAGGAACTTCAACAAATTCTGCATCTTGAATTTCTGCCAAAGTGCGGTACAATACATAGGTAGGCGCGGGACAAACAATCTGTTTCCCTGATTCCCCCACAGCGCGAACAATCAAGTTTAATAAATCGTCGCTGCCGTTACCTACCGCAATCCAATCGTCAGCCACTCCCAAAACTTGACTAGCAGCAATGCGGAAAATTTTGCCAGTTGGATCTGGATAGCGCCGCAGCATTTCTCCGTCTATTTCCTGAAGCACTTTTAAGGCTTTGGGAGAAGGCGGATAGGGATTTTCATTAGAATTTAGTTTAATAATTTTTGTGCCTAGCGGTGGCTGTTCTCCCGGCACATAGCCAGACATTTCGTGGATGCTTTTGCGAAAATAATTCATCTCTTATCTGCGTTAATCTGCGTTAATCTGCGGTTAAAAAAATCATATCAAACAATTAGTGACTATCCGCGTTATACCCAAATCAATTAACTTTTGCATATCCGCTCGATCGTCCACCGTCCAGGCCACAATGTCAACTCCCTGACTCCGGCTTTCTTGAATGAGTGCGGGGTTTTCCAGCAACACGCGATACTGGCTGCTAATCAAATTATGCCGATACGCCACAGCTCGAGCTAATTGAGTGTTGTATGCTTCTAGATTAGCAACAATGTGTCCGATCGCCAAATCGCCAGATAGCCGCCGCACTTGTTCCAAAAATTTGTCGCTAAACGAGGTAATAACGCATTTTTCTTTGATTCCCGCACCGTTCAAAGTATTGACAAAATCCGCTACATCTGCATCAGACCACTCGCAGTGCGGCTTGACATCAAAGTAAAGAAATTTGTCAACATTTTTGAATGTAGCTAATGATTCTTTTAAGGTAGGAATTTTTTCTGGCGAAAATTCATCGCTAAACCATTTTCCCGCATTAAGTGTTTGCAATTGTGACAGGGTGGTTTCCCTAACTTTGCCAGAAACGCCCGTGATTCTATCTAATGTGGCGTCGTGAAAAATCACTGGTACGTTGTCGGCGGATAGCTGGATGTCAAATTCGATCGAATGAGCTCCGCGGGCGATCGCCAGTTCAAAAGCTGCTAAAGTATTCTCAGGGGCGATCGCCGAAAATCCCCGATGTGCGATAATTTCTACATTCACTGTTTTGTGCCCTCTAAAAAATCTGCCACAGTTTGATTAAAAGTTTCCGGTTGAGTCAAAAAAGACCAGTGATTCCCCGGTACTTTTGCAACGGTAAGATTTTTCAAGTATGTCTGATACGGCTGCATTTGCCAAGCCATGCGATTTACGCCTTTTTCCGGCTGTACAAACAAAGTCAGAATATCAATATATTCAGTTAAACCGGCAACTTTCATTACTTCGGCAAAAATCTGATTTCTGGCGGGAATCACAAATTTACTGCCCCAATTTCCGTCTGATTTTTGTTCGATTTGCTGTTGGAATACCATTTGCTGCACGTCACTCCAATCTGCGTATTCTCCCGATTGTTTTGCTGCTGCTTCTGCTTGGGATAAAGTCGCAAACGGGCCCACACATTTGAGACAGTCTAATTTTCGGTAAACAATTGGCAGAGTGAGTTTCATCGCGGCGGGCATTTTGGTGATGAAGATGGGGTCTACTAAAATCATACTGCAAAAGCGATCGGGATTTTCCCTCGCCCAAATCGCTGCTAGTTTTCCCGTCCAAGAATGTCCTAAAATGTGTGCATCAGTCCAGTTGAGATGTGCCATCAAAGCTTCTAAATCTGCGATCGCGCTTTTAAAAGTATAGCCTGTTTTCGGTTTGCTACTTTCTCCGTGACCGCGCATATCTGGCGCTACAATATGATAGCGGTTGGACAAGTAATTGCCCAAGCCAGTCCAGACACACGCACTATCTGCTAAACCGTGCAGCAGCAGCAAACGGGGATGTTTTTCTTGCCCAGTTTCTGGCTGCCATTCTAGGTATGAAAGTTCGATTTCTGGTAATTGTAAAGTCTTACAGTTTGGCATAATTCGGGTATTTTATAGGTGGATAAATGTGATTTAACTTTTTTATGAACAGGCAAGATGCCTGTTCCACAAAGAGGGTGTTTTATTGTACGGTTTTCCTCAACAGGCTTGCGGGTCTATTTTACAAACAATAAATCTTTTTGTAATGTGATTTAACTTTTTTAGGAACAGGCAATATGCCTGTTCCACAAAGAGTGAATTTTATTGTACTGTTTTGATAAACAGGCAAGATGCCTGTTTCACAAACAATAAATCTTCTTGTGGGGTGGGGTGGGCTTCTAGCCCGCCCTTCTGACCTAAACTTGGCCCTTCAAACTCAACAAAATAAACTGAGTTTTTTGCGCTTCATCAAAATTGTCATCGCTGACCAAAACTAGACTTTTGCTGCCATCTGGCAAGCGCGGGCCGAGGGTCATCCCCTCTAAATTGTACAGCGGAATTCCGAGTTGGCTCAAGTCCAGAAGCAACTTTTTCTTAACAGGTTCGACCGTTGCCACTCGCCCTTTAAAACTCTGGATTCTCGAAGTATCTGTAGCCGCCCCAACCGCTACTTGATAAATCCTAGCGCTGTATCCCGACAGCCCAAAAGAACGTTCTAAACTCAGAATCTGACCGCCACCGACAGTTACTAATTCTGTTAAACCGTTCAAAATAGTCATGGGAACTTGGTCTAGCGTGTAAAGATTTTCCGAGACTAATTGCGGCGTTTTATCTACGATGATATAATGTAAAAGACGGAGTTTGCTTGCCTGTTCTGGGTCTGAATCTTGCATTAACGGCGCTTCCGTAGCTGCAAACAAACGAAACGGATCTAGACCGCCCGGGCTAAAGGTTTCTGGGTCGATAGTTAAAGATTCAAAACCTAAATTGTCAACTACTCCTTGCTGCTGTTTTTCATCGCTGGCATCGGGAATGTAGCGTTTGGGAATTGGCAAATTTCCCCGCAATTTCCCTGTTTTGAGGTCGAATTCACCTAGAAAAGGAGGGATGCCAACATGAGTAACGCCTTCACTGGCGACAAATACTGAATTGCGGGGAGAAAGGGCTATCCCTTCGGGATTGATGGAACCCCAAGAGAAGGTTTCACCGTCTGCTTTTTTCAGGGAGGTAACGCCTTCAACGGCAACTTTTTTCAGGCGAATATTTGCTGGATCGCTTGATGTGAGGTCGAGTCTGAGACTGTAAAATCGGGCTTCTCCGTTTTCGCTAGGGTCGTCGGAAAGAGCATAAAAGCGATAAGCTTTGGAAGTGACTGCGCTAATACCTTTGGGGTCGTAGGTAATTCCTGACAAACCGCCGACTGGTGCTCCTTCAAAATTGATTTTTGGCAATTGGTACTCGCCCAAAAAGTCCAAGGACATTTCTGGAAAAGAGCGGTCTCTAGCAGCGGCGGGAGGGGGGGCGCAAGCTGTGCAAACAGTTAACAAAATTAGGGCTAAACTGAATAAGCGCAAAATGCGTTGGCGAAGCCCTCGAAGAGGATCGCCCAACGCCTTTAAATCAAAAGAATTGCTCAGTGCGGTAAGTTTTATTTTGTTGCTCTTGTTGAACAGTTTGCTTTTGTGCCATCTTTGTAACATAATTTATACCGTTTTGTAGATATGCAAAATTTGATCTTTCGAGAAGGAATGCCGAATCGCGGCAACCAAATTTTAAGAATGAGAAATTCTGTGCCAATTGGGTGCTTGCTTTTCTTGTGGCTGTGTGCTGGTTCTATTGCTAGCGCCCAAACTAATCCACCAGCCCTGGATCAATTTTCTCCTAATCCTCTAGAAATTACCACACCCGATCCCCTAGCTCCCGCTAATGAATCTTTGAGCAGCACTCAGCGGGACGAACTGACAGCGGCTTTGGAGGAGTTAAACTTAGAAGCAGCGGCTAAACTGCAAGCTGGAGACAGCCCGGGTGCTTTTGAAATTTGGTTCCGAGAATTGCGGCTGCGGAGGTATCTGGGCCCGGAGGCGGAAATTGCTGCTTTGAGTCGGGTGGGAAGTGTTGCTTGGAGTAACGGTAAAAACCTGGAATTACAGCTTATTACTAAACGGTTGCAAGCAATTCAAAAACAAGTCAAATCCCAAGTACCACTTAATACTGAGTTGCTCCCCGCCCTGGCTGCGGCTTTTCAGCAGGTGCGCGCTAAAGGCCCGACTGTAGAAGTTTACCAAGAAATTCTCGAAAATGCGCGCCAAAACCAAGATATATTGGCTGAAGGTCAGATTTTGAAGGCGATCGGGCTAATTCACATCAATTGGTTGAGTTACGATAAAGCGGCTCCCGTGTATGAGGAATTGGCAACTTTAATTCAGGAAAACCGCGCTTTATTTGCTGCTAATTCTGCTGTGCAAAATGCGGCTGTAGTTGCGGGAAACGGTGCGCCGCCGCAGCCTGTAACTCCTCCAACTGAGGTAGATACTCTGAGACAGTTGGCCTACGTTTACCAGCAGTCGAAACAACCCCTAAAGGCGATCGCAGCCAGGGAAAAACTAGCCTCAGTGTATCTCAACCTGCAAAACCCGAGTGCTATACCACCGCTCAAAATTGCGATCGCCACCGATTACCAAACCATAGGTCAAATCAATTTAGCAGCTCAATACTATCAGGAAGCCTACAATTTAGCCGTCCCCATTCAACAGTATGCTCAGGCGAGCGAAGCTTTAGATAAATTAGCATTGCTTTACCGAGCGCAAAAGCAGTGGGAGCCGACTTTGCGGATTTATCAAATGCAGTTGCTGTTAGAAGAACGGGCTTACAATTTCTACGGATTGATGAACGCTTACGACAATATCGGTCAAGTTTATCAAGAGATGAAGGCTTACGATAAAGCTTTGGAATCCTATCAAAAAGGGTTGGACGTGGCTAAAAGATTGGGACACAGACAAGAGTATTTTGCTAAGAAAATTCAAAAAGTTAACAAGCAGTTGCAAAGGACTTCGTAGTTGTCAGCCGACAATAATGACCAAGTGCAATGTGAGTAATTTAAATGCAGTAAGGTGTGCAACGCACACCCTACAAAACTACTTTTGACTCGTAGGTTTCTCGCGAGATAGAGTAATACAGTACATCGGTTTCGTAATAACGAGCATTTTTTTCATATTTCATACCAACTTTCTGTATCACCCGCTGCGAGGCGATATTTTCTGGGCGTGCGATCGCAACTATTCTCTCTAACTTTAATATTTCAAATCCATAATTTAGACTAGCAAAAGATGCTTCTGTCACCAATCCTTGATTCCAATAAACTTTGTCGATCGCATAGCCCAGCTCAACTTCCGGTGTCCGATCCAGAAAAGCAAGTCCGCAGCGACCGATCAATTTACGGTCTATTTTATGTACTAAAGCCCACATTCCGAAGTTGTTTTCTGCCCAACCTTTGAGCATAGCATGAATGGCGATTTCTGTTGCTTCTCTAGTTTTAACTCCTGTGAGGTATTTCATTATTTCCGGATCGCTGTAGATGCGGTACAGATCGTCTAAGTCGTCGGGCGTAAATTGTCTCAGATACAATCGGGCTGTCTCTATTTCGTGCATAATTAATTTAATTTCTACCACTAGATTATGATACCAGTTTTGATAAGTCTTGCTACAAACATTTTAGTTGGGTTTCCTTCCTCAACTCAACTCAACTACTTTTGACTGGTAGATTTCTCGCGAGATTGAATAATATACTCGATCGGAATCGTCGAGGTTATGCTGGTATTTCATCCCCATTTTTTCCATTACCCGCCGCGAGGCGATGTTTTCGGTATCTGCAACAGCCACAATTTTTTCTAGTTTCAATACTTCAAATCCGTACTTGAGCGTCGCCGCTGCAACTTCCGATGCTAAACCTTTCCCCCAATAAGCTTTTGCTAACACGTAACCGACTTCTACTTCAGGTGTTTTGCCTAAAAAGCGAAGCCCCCCGTCGCCGATCAATTGGTTATTTTCTTTATTGACAACAGCCCACAAACCGAAAGCGTGTTTTTCCCAATCTGCGATTATCTTAAATAAATCGGCTGCTGTTTCTTCTCTATTTCTGACGCCTTCGCTCAGATACTTCATCACTTCTGAATCGCTGTAGATGCGGTACAGCTCATCTAAGTCGTCGGGCGTAAATTGTCTCAGATACAATCGGGCTGTCTCTATTTCGTGCATAATTAATATAATTTCTACCACTAGATTATGATACCAGTGTTGTATGGCTACAAACATTTTAGTTGGGTTTCCTTCCTCAACTCAACCTCCTATTACAAGAAAACACTCTTTGTGCAACAGGCATCTTGCCTGTTACTGATATTCGTGGAAAATATTGATTCTATTTGTTACACTTATTAATTGGATGTATTATACCATTTTTTCTGTCAATGACCATTTCCTCACCAGTAGCAGATACCAAAAACAAATCCGGCCAGGAAACAGACTGGCGGTTATTCATGAGGTTGGCATCTTACGCAACCCGCAGCAAACGCTTGCTGATTATTTCGATCGCACTATTAGTACCGCTAGCAGTCTCAGGAGCAATTCAGCCGATTCTAATCGGACAGGCAATTTCGGTAATTCGTTCGGAACCTACCTACGAATTCTTGCGCGGATTGCCTTTATCTGCTGCATTGAATCTTCTGGCAGTTTTGCTCATGCTAACTATAGCAGTTAGATTGGCACTGCAATCAGTTCAAGGCTATTTAGTCACGAAAGTAGGGCAAATAATTACTACTGATATTAGAAATGATTTGTTCGCGCACGTCACATCGCTAGCCGTGAGATTTTTCGATCGCACTCCTGTAGGTAAATTGATGACTCGCCTCACCAGCGATGTGGAAGCTTTGGGAGAGGTTTTCTCTTCAGGGGCGATCGGCATTGTCAGCGATTTATTTTCAATTTTAGTAATTGCCGTTTTCATGTTTACCATGCAGTGGCAGCTAGCTTTAATGTTGGTGCTGATGATGATACCCATTACCGCAGTCATAATTTATTTCCAGAACCAATATCGCATAGCAAATTACACTACAAGAGAAGAACTTTCAGACCTTAACTCACAACTGCAAGAAAACTTGACTGGTATTGGCGTAGTGCAGCTATTCCGCCGCGAAAGATTCAACTCAGAATTGTTTAGGATCACCAATAAACTCTACATTAAAGCAGTCGATCAAACGATTTTTTACGACTCAGCAGTATCTGCGACATTAGAATGGATTGCTTTAGTGGCGATTGCAGCCGTTTTGTGGATGGGCGGCCAAAGGGTTTTAGCCGGTGATCTTAATTTCGGTACTCTCTCGGCATTTATTTTATTTGCTCAGCGTCTTTTCGATCCGCTGCGGCAATTTGCTGAGAAATTCACTGCAATTCAAGCAGGATTTACCGCTGTAGAACGGATTAGCGATATTCTCAACGAACCGATTGAAATTAAAGATCCAACTAGCGGGAAGAAGGAAGGGCACAACACGGATTTTGACACGGATACACGGATGTTTGAAGCCCGAGGGAAGAAGGAAGAAGGAAGAGGGAAGAGGGAAGAAGGAAGAAGGGCAGGTTATTCACCGTTGTTGATAACGGGACATCCAGAGGCAACGGCTTACAACTTGTCTCCGTTCGATCGAGGATTGGCAGATAATCATCAAAATCCAGCAAGTTCAGAATATCGTTTATTGCCTAACAATCCCAACCCCCCGAAGCTTCGGGGAGGAGAAAATGTCAAATCGCAGAATTCTGAATCGGGAGAAATTCAGTTTGACAATGTTTGGTTTGCGTACAAAGAAAACGAATACGTCCTGCAAAATCTCAATTTTACCATCAAATCCGGCGAAAAAGTAGCATTAGTCGGCCCCACCGGTGCAGGCAAAAGTTCGATTATCCGTCTCCTCTGCCGCCTTTACGAACCTACTCAAGGGCGGATTCTGGTTAATCATGTGGATATTCGGGATTTGCCTCAAGCAGAGTTGCGGCGGCACATAGGCGTGATTATCCAAGATGGATTTTTATTTGCTGGCGATGTGAAGAGCAATATTAGCTTGGGAGAAAATTACTCGATTGAGGAAATTCAAGCAGCAGCAGAAAAGACAAATGTTGCCCGTTTAATCGAACAGTTGCCTCAAGGTTACGATACGCAATTGCGGGAACGGGGAACCAATCTTTCGGGGGGACAAAAGCAATTATTAGCATTTGCTCGCGCGGCCATTCGCAATCCCAGTATTTTAGTTCTAGACGAGGCAACTGCTAGTTTGGATGTGGGGACGGAAGCTTTAATTCAAGAAGCTCTAGAGCGTTTGATGGCGGACAGAACGGCGATAATTATTGCTCACAGGCTATCGACTATCCGAAATGTCGATCGTATTTTAGTGCTCAAACGCGGGCAGTTAGTAGAGTCTGGCAGCCACGAAGAATTGTTGCAGCTAGAAGGTTTGTATGCCAGTTTGTACAAGTTGCAAATGCTGGGAAGTTAATATACTGAGATGTTGCACCCTCCTCAATAAGCTTTTTATGAACAGGCAAGATGCCTGTTCCACAAGACAATTCACTCTTTGTGGAACAGGCATCTTGCCTGTTCTTGAGAATGGTGCAAGATGTGAGTATATGAAGGAAAGCACGACACGGATTTTGACACGGATACACGGATGAATTATCGATAAGAGGGTAAAATTCTCGGAATACCCAGATACCCGACTTCTTCAAGAAGTCGGGTATCTAAAAGAATCTAAAATCTAAAATCTAAAATCTAAAATCGGATCACTTGCCCGAAATCATTTTCCCCAGGGTTTCCGGCAGGTGAATTATATGTTGGAAAAGTTGATTTGGCCCGATGCCAAACAATAACTGCATCGCCAGCACAATTGCTGCTAAAGAAATCGCTGTCCCGATGCTGGCTTTCAACACTTTAAACGCCCAATTAAACACCAGCCAAGATACAAGTAACGAAGCAATTAAGATAATTAGTTCTATGGGCATATAACAGTTTTAACTCTATTTTAACTCTACATAACTTACGCATTCATACCAAAGAAACCGGGTTTTTCATCTATGTTAAAGGCTCAATTTCAGTATTTCTGTAAAAAACCCGGTTTCTGCGTCGAGAACTGTACTTAAGCTGTGGAGCATTTAAACCACTAACGAGGCCTGTAGGGTGCGTCAGCTAGAACACTTACGCTTACAAGGGAAACGATAAAGGGCTGACGCACCCTACAATACTATTTTAAATGCGTAACAGCTTATTACTTTAAGCAATACTGCCGCGCTTCCGTGTTTCCTTATAAGAAATTCCAACATTTTTTAAGCCGGCTTTAATCATTTGCTGCTCTAACAAAGCGAAAAAGCGAGTTCGATCGCCCCCAGTGACAACTGCTTGGTTGTGGGCTTCTGCTAGCGTCACCGGATAGCCGCCGCCTTTGTGTACTTGAGCTAGCATCATTCCTAATGCTAAATCTAGCTGTGCTGGATCTTGTGCTACCCATTCCGGCACTTCTATTCTAGCAATTTCTGTGCCGACGTGAACGTAACAGAAATAGACGGAATTAAGACCGTACAAATCTAAAATGCGAGCTTGGGATTTCCACAAAGGACTCCTTTGTCCCGGTGACAGGATTGTTGCCCACAAAATGGCATCCCGCAGAGGTTCAAATTGTTGACAAGGTGCTTTTTCGGCGAAAGAAATTGTGGCGGCAAATCCGACGTTCGGGCAGTTTGTCATGCAGTCTGGTACTTCGTGGGTGCAAGCTTCAAACCGCAAAAAAGATAAGCTTTCGCTGCTGCGAGAAGCGCTTAAGTATCCTAACAGGGGAATTCCTGCTAAACGCAACTTGTCCCAAGCTTCTAAAATTGGCAGCAAAATTCGATCGCGCGCTTCGCTGGGTAACTGTTCCAAAAACCAATAAATCAGGGAACCGTCTACCATTGCTAAAGCTGGCGCAGGCAATTTATTGCCGTTAACTTTTGCCCAATTCTCGCCCATTTCTGCCAAAGCAATTGCTTCGGAAACTGCCCGCCGGTATCCCATCCATTCTTCGGTTCTAATTCCCCACTGCCGCGAACCGTACAAGTCTTCGGGTTTGTAGAAAACCTCGGGCACGCTGTCTAAAACAGGGTGGCGGCTTTGTCCGTAGTGCAGCATGACTGTGCCGACATTGAGCAGGTAGCAGTAGGCTATTTCGTGATGGTTGGGGGAAATTTGCGAGCCGTCTGTGGCGAAGACTGTGTGGGCGGCGGGGGGTGCGGTGATGTAGGTGCGATCGGACAATGGCTCGATCGGCGTGGCAGCATTGAATAAAGTGCGATCGCGCCAACTCTCTTGCAATTCCACCAATTTTGCCTGTCCCGCAGCAGCCTTGACCAGCAAATTCTGAGCCACTTCCAAACGCTGGCGAGCGGCAGCCGCTTCCACATTCAAATGTTGGCTCATTCCCTGCATTGCCTTGGCTGCTTTAGTTAAATCGAGCATGGGTTTTAAGTCTCAATATTAGAAAGCTTTCAAGCTGAGAAATTATCAAAACACTTTTCAAATTTTGGGTTCCGAAGCTTGCTTTTTTTGTCATAAACCGAGTTTCATCAACTAAAATACTTCGTTGCAGCCCGAAGAAACTGTAAAAAAAACCGATTTCTCAGGTCAATAGTACCTCCAAGACTGTATAAAAAAAAATCATTTTTTTTATCGATATCCTTGCTTTTTTCGGGAAATCCTGTTATTATATATCTTATAATGGGATGGTGGCAAAAATAATATTTTTGCCACCATCCGATTATATTAATATACCATGCCAGCGCCGCAAAAGTCAACAAAAAAGATGTAAAATTTTGTGATTTTTTTTTGACTCTGAAAAGCGAAAAAAATCACAAGTGCAAACAAATCTAACATCAACATTCGAGCGGCAGCCAATCGGCAAAATCTCCCGCAAACTGCGACAGAGAAAGCAATTGAACTGGTGGATTTTGAGCCACAGATGCCCGTTCTGCCAAAGTATTGTAACCCCAATCAGCCAAAAATAACCTCACCTGAGATAAATCCGGCTGCTGCTTCACCGACAGCAAAGTTTTTAACCGATCTTCCACAAACCAAATAGTCGAATCTTTGCCAGACGCGGCCAAAAATTCCCGCAAAATTTGGTGTTTCGGCTTGTTGTATTCCTTACCAAAAATCAACTCCGACGGCATTTGTACGCCTGCTAGCTGCAAAAGTTCCCGCACAAAACGGCCTTCCTTCGTAGTGACGATCGCCACTTTCACCGAACTATCCTGCAACGAGTGCAAGCGATCGGCTACCCCTGGATAAAAGCGGTGCAAAGACAGCCACCCAGCTAAATCCTCAGCAATCCAATTATCGCGCAATCCGTCTAACATAGCGCCGACAGACTGCGCTTTCAAATTATTTTCGGTCAATAAATGCGGTACTATATTCGGCCACTCCTGCAAAATTTGCTCTTCCGTAATTCCTGTCAGCAGTGCGCGAATCAGCAGCGGCATTTCCCAACCGGTTTCGATGGCGGGCCGCACTCGGTAAAAACTCAAAGCTAAATCTGGATCTGGCACTGTTTCGACTGGTTTCCAGATTTGACAGTAGGTACGCCAAGCTGTTTGGAAATATTCGATTAGTCCGTCACAAATCACACCGTCAAAATCAAGAGCTAGAATAGTCGGAAAGTTATTAGCCATCAATCGATTTTAGATTTTAGATTTTAGATTTTGGATTGAAGAATTGAAGAAAGCGACCTCGCGGATCGATCCGGGGACTTGTTATCGGATACTATGTTTTTTAGTTCTGCACCGATAAATCCGGGGGCTTGTACCGTGGCTGCTTTCGGTCACTGGATTGAAGAATTGAAGAATTGACTGTGCAAACACTCAGCAGTGATTAGTCAGCAGTCGTTATTAAAAAGACTGAACTAGGGGTCGATCGGCAATCGATTGCAGTCTACCGATCGCGCCCGGGGTTAAAACTCCGGGCGCGATCGAGTAAATTTGTCATTCGCATCGCAATCGGAAGACCGACAAAACTTCAAGAAATAGCGAGCTTTAAAGAGGCCCAACGAGCGGTTGAGCTGCAACTGATTCCAGTCCTTGGGACTGCAACAATTGCGTCCACTTGGCTGTCAGCCTCGCATCCCCCGGTGTCTGGCGCCGCATTTGCGCTAAAGTAGCGAGAGTTTCGTACCAAATCCCATTTTTAGCGTAAACGTTGAGCCTAGTCATCGGGTCGGGATTTGCCAAATCGCTCTTGAGAGTTGCCTGTGCTTCTATGCGCTGCACAAACCCTTTAACAACTAAATCCGCCGATCGGTCTTCGGGGTCGCAAACCATCGAAAACGACCACACGTATCGCTTGCCAACTTCAAGGGATTTGTTATTGTCGGCGGTAGCAGGAATGCTAACTCCAACAATCCCGGATTTGTCAAGTTTAAATGTTTTTTCGTAGACCACTTTCTCCTCGTTGTCGCTGAGCAAAGTAAACTCTATTTCGGCCGAGGTTTGAGGAACATAAACAAAAATTGTGGGAGACTCTGTTAGGGTTAAACCAATATTACTAGGAGGCACTAAAGGAGTAATAGATAAACCCGCCGGACAAAGCTTGCTGCCGCGATGTGTCCCTCCTTGTCGGCTGCCGGGGGCGGTTACGTCGGGAGGCTTGAAATTAACATTCTGACTCAGCAGAAGCGGCTGGGACCCGGCCGGCATCGGTGCAAGTGAACTGGGGACGGTAGCTGCGATCGCAGCTACGGCGACCGCAAGTGTAGCCCGATGTAGAAAACGTTTCATTTTGTTGTACCTTTCACAAAAAAGCTCGGTAAGTGAGAAGCTCAGAGACTTTAGTCCTGAGAGGAAAACGACCAGGCGATTTCAATCGTCTTGAATCCCCCTTGCGGGGTAGAGGGGTATGGTTGCCCCTCTGTGGAGATATGGTTGTCTCCAAATCCCTTTCGGGTAATGTTCGCCTCGACCTGGTTATAAAGGCTTGTTAGACCTGCAACACTGTTTCAGTGACTTTAAAACTATTTAATTGCAGATGACAGAGCGGAAAACTGGCGTCGCATTCTCCGGTGTCGTGACCTGAATAACGTCTCCTCAAAAGAGGGGTCTGGTCAGAACAGCTTGTAAAAAATTACAAGCTCAGTGGCTTGAGCCAAGAGTTCCTGACTATAATATTGCAAACACAGGCATTCGCTGATGGCGACAAATATTTTTGAGCGGCTAGTCGAGGGCGCAGATACACAATTTGAACCTTGACATATCATCAATAACATTAATTAATTCGATCGGCAAGTGGATTCTACGTCTGCAAACTCAGGCGGTCTAGGTCGCGAGTATCATTGCATACAATTGCTCGCAGCGAAGTGTAAAATTTTGTTACAAAGCGGTCGGAGTTTCCGGGTGTTCTAAGATGGAGGAAGTCTCCGGCAGGCGGCAAAGGCGAAACAACTGCTGTTCCAGAAACAAGTCAAACTTTTATCCTGGGATAATGAGTAAAATATCTAACAAAATTCGATCGGCAGCGGCTCAATTGAGTCAAAGGTATAAACCATCACTAGCATTTGCTAAGTCTGTATTAATTGCCAGCGCGGCAGTAACATTATCCTTGATGGGGGCCAGACAGCTAGGAATACTCGAACCAATAGAATTAAGCGCTTACGATCAAATGCTGAGGTGGCGTCCCGACGAAAAGCCAGACTCGCGCTTGCTAGTTGTGGGGATTACCGAAGCAGACATTCAGAAACTGAAACAGTGGCCGATATCCGATCGCAAAATAGCTGAAATCTTACAAAAACTAGACAAAATGCAGCCGGCAGTCATCGGTTTAGACGTACTGCGAGACGTACCTTTAGGAGACGGGCGCGAGGAATTAACTAAAGTTTTACAAAAAAGCGATCGAATTATCGGAGTATGTTTAGTCACCGACGGAGACCCGGACAATCCGGGTTCTCCGCCTCCCCCAGGAATGCCAGAAAACCGCGTAGGATTTGCAGATTTCGGAGTAGATCCGGGCGGCATACTCCGCAGGGCTTTATTATTTATGAAACCGCCGAAAATTGAGGGCAACTCCTCGGTGGAAAAACATCTTTGTAATGACAATTCTCAAGTTTTAGCTTCCTTCAACCTCCAGCTAACACTCCGCTACCTGCAAGAGGAAAAAATCTATCCCCAAATGGCACTAGATCGATCTTTCTGGCTGGGAAAAACCCAATTAAAACAACTAGAAAGCAATGACGGAGGATACAACAATGCCGATACCAGGGGATATCAAATATTGATTAACTATCGTTCCCGGCGGCAAGTCGCAAACCAAGTCACAATTACAGATGTTTTAGAAGGGAAAGTTGACCCAAATTTAGTTAAAGATAAAATAGTGCTCATCGGTTACACCACAGAAACCGTTAAAGATTTCTTTTATACTCCTTACAGTAATGGGCGAAAACAAAACAACCAGTTCATGCCCGGAATCGTAGCACACGCACAAGTAGTCAGCCAAATTTTGAGTGCAGTTTTAGACAACAGACCGATGTTTTGGTTTTGGCCGGAATGGGTTGAAATCCTGTGGATTTCGGGATGGTCAATTGTGGGAGGAACCTTGGCATCGCGGATGGCTCACCCAGCGCAGTTGGCGCTGACATTCGGAGCAATACTGTCCGGGTGTTGCGCGATTAGCTTTGGGATTTTTCTGTTGGGAGGGTGGGTTCCTGTGGCAGCGCCAGCGATCGCATTAATCCTAACTGGCGGTAGCATTGTATCAGCAGAGAGATTTAATAAAGCCGGATACGGGAAAGTAATTAGCGATCGAGTAAAACAAGTCTTCAAAATCGAAATAGACCAAGCCAAAAAAGACCAGCAAGTCGCAGAAATCACAGAATCTGATTTCTTTAAAGAATTGCAGCAAAAGAAAGATAAACTGAGGGTTAGCAAAAAAGAAACCTCTGAAAAAGCACCTTCGGAACCCCAAGAAATAACTGTCAGTGCCGCAGAGCTTCCCAAGCCCGAAAGTCAGACAGACGAATACTTAGCTCAGTTGCAGGAAAAAGCCAAACAGCAGAAGCAGCGCACCGCCGTGACTGAATCGGAAAGCGGCTCAAAAACGGGTGCGGGAGATGCCGGCGGCGGTGCTAGTTGGGCCGAAACCAAACCCGATGACGAGTTCAGCGATTTGCAAGCCAAAGCCAAACAGATGCGGCAGCGCAGGGGCGCAGAAAAGAGGATAAAAGATGAAAAAATTGATAGTTTAGCAGACAAGGAGGATTTGGGGGACAAGGAAGATTGACAGAGAACTCGACTGCATCAAGAATTGCATCATAATTGATTCTCCCCGTTTCTTACGCTCATACGCAGATCATGTCCAAAATCATCTCTGTCCACTCTTACCGGGGTGGAACTGGCAAATCGAACACGACTGCAAACCTGGCATCTATTATCGCTCGCGGCGGAAACCGGGTCGCCATTGTGGACACAGACATTCAATCGCCCGGGATTCACGTGCTGTTCGGTTTCAGCGAGAGCAATATGGATCGCTGCCTGAACGATTACCTGTGGGGCCGGTGTCCGATCGCGGATACGGCCTACAATGTGAGTTCGCTGCTGCCAAAATTAGCCAGTAACGGCAGCCTCTACCTGATTCCTTCGAGCATTAAAGCAGGCGAGATAGCGCGAGTTTTGCGCGAAGGTTACGACGTAGGACTGCTTACCGACGGATTTCAAGAACTGATCGACGTTCTGAACTTAGACTACCTATTTATCGACACGCACCCGGGGCTCAACGAAGAAACCCTCCTCAGCATCACCATTTCCGACATCCTGCTGCTGATTCTGCGTCCGGATCAGCAAGATTTTCAGGGAACGGCTGTCACGGTAGATGTGGCCCGCAAATTAGAAGTTCCCAAGATTTTGATGACGATCAACAAAGCCCCAGAATCCCTAGATTTCGAGGATTTGAAGCAGCAAGTAGAGAGTATTTACAACATCCCAGTGGCAGGTGTGCTGCCCCACAGCGACAAGATGATGCTGCTCGCCAGCAAGGGGGTGTTTGCCCTGCACTTCCCTAAAGATCCTCTAACTAAGGTGGTGGAAGGGATTGCGAAACAGATTGTGGGTTGAGTGGTGCAGCGAGAGTCGATCGCCCGCTCTCGCTCTGAGTTTCCAGATCGATGGCTGCACAGCGATGTCAGGATTGGGCGATGGCGAGGTAGGTGGAGGAACTTTCAAGCGAGCCACAATATTTGCTGAAAGAGTCAGGAGAACAGCGACAAAATGAGATACAAATAGATTATGAGAATTTGTTAAAAAACTTTAGGAGGAGAACTCATGGATTTTGACTTCCGCATACTAATTGTATTGCTGCCCGTCTTGTTGGCTGGCGGCTGGGCTGCTTACAACGTCGGCACTATAGCTCTCAAACAAGTGGAGAAATTGTTGAACAAGCAAGCTTAAACTCAGCATTTTCACCAGTAATTTCGCAGCCGACTGTTTTTTTAGATACAAAACAGTCGGCTGATTTGTGCATTGGCTCTGCTTAAGTGATGGGTGATTTTTGGTGGCAGGGAATTCACGATTTTAGAGAGATAGGGCGACAGCGAAAGAAAAGTTATATTCATTTCTTATGCCAAAACCGGGTGCGATCGACCAAAATACTTAGTAGCAGCAGGCGAGCCTGGGTAAAAAAACCGACGTTGCGAAAACGGGGCGATCGCGTAACTCCCGGTTTTGATTTTTTTTGCTCCACTCAGCAGTTATAAATAGACTGCCGTACAAATACTTGGCAAGCACCTTCTCGCAGAAAATATGAGACAATCACAAAAGTATTTGCCCTGACAATCCCCCTCAAAACTGCGAAGTTTAACTTGTAGGGAATATCGGTCAAATTGTCAATGTTTAACTCCTATATCTTTAGATAGATTATGCTTTTTCCCCGATCGAGCGGCATTCTACTCCACCCCACATCCTTTCCCAGTCGATTTGGCATTGGGGACATGGGAATAGAAGCATATCGCTTTATAGACTTTTTAGTAGAGAGCGACCAGCAATACTGGCAGGTATTGCCGCTGGGCCCGACAGGATACGGCAATTCTCCTTATTCGTGCTATTCAGCAATGGCCGGAAATCCGCTGCTGATCAACCCAGAACTGCTGCGGGACGATCAATTGCTCTCAGATGAAGACTTCGCTAATTTGCCAGAATTTCCGCTCGATTATGTAGACTTCGATCGGGCGATCGCCCTGAAAGTGCCTTTGCTCAAAAAAGCTTGCGAAAACTTCCAAGCCAAAGCCTCTCCTATCCAGCAAAAAGAATTTTCAGCTTTTTGCCAAAGCAAAGAGAATTGGCTGGAAGATTACGCCTTATTTATGGCACTAAAAGATCGCTTTGGCGGTGTTAGCTGGAACAATTGGGAACCAGAAATTGCCCGTCGAGAACCAGAGTCGCTAGAGAAGTGGCGCCAGCAGCTAAATGCTGAGATTTCTTACTACAAATACCTCCAGTTTGAGTTTTTTCGCCAGTGGACGGAGTTGAAACGCTATGCCAACCTGCGGGACATTAAAATTATTGGCGACATTCCGATTTATGTAGCTCACGACAGCGCGGATGTGTGGTCTCATCCAGAAATTTTCTGCTTGGATGAAGCCACCGGAGAAGCAGCTTTAATGGCCGGAGTTCCCCCAGATTACTTTAGCAGTACAGGTCAATTGTGGGGCAACCCCGTCTACAATTGGGAGAAGTTGCAAGCAAATAATTTCGAGTGGTGGGTTGAGCGTTTTGAAGCGATTTTCGCTTATGTAGACGTAACTCGGATCGACCACTTTCGAGGATTTGAGGCTTACTGGGCGGTGAAGCGCGGACAAGAAACTGCGATCGAGGGAGAGTGGATTAAAGCGCCGGGAACAGCTTTGTTGGATCTAATTAACGAGAAGTTTGGTAACTTGCCGATTATCGCTGAAGATTTAGGGGTAATTACTCCTGAAGTGGAAGCTTTGCGCGATCGATACGAGTTTCCGGGAATGAAGATTTTGCAGTTTGCTTTCGGCGCGGGCCCTGGCGATCCTTTTTTGCCTTTCAACTACGATCGCAACTGCGTAGTTTACACCGGCACTCACGACAACGACACGACTGTGGGATGGTTCAATCAACTGCAAAACTACGAAAGAGATGAGGTTTTGCGTTATTTGGGCTGCATAGATCCCCAAGGAATCCACTGGTCTTTAATCCGCATGGGTTGGATTTCTGTTGCTAATTTGGCAATTGTGCCGTTTCAAGACTTGTTGGGTTTGGGTACAGACGCGCGGATGAATTTTCCGGGGAAAGCAGAGGGAAATTGGGGCTGGCGGTATCGGCCTGAAGCTTTGAATTGGGAAGTGCGCGATCGGTTCAAAACGATGACTTACATCAGCGGGCGCGCTCCCCAGAAAAATTGATAATGGGGAATTGGTAATTGGGCATTGGGCATTGGGCATTGTTATTTGTTATTAGAAAAACTACTAACTATTACCGATTCCCTGTTTGCCCGATTACCCATGCCCCATGCCCAGCTAACCTTTATCCTTTTGGCTTTGCTGAAGACTTGAGTTCGTCTGCTTTAAAAACAACTTCTTTGACGACTCCAGGAACTCCCAGTTGTTCGGCTTGTCCGTTATTAACAGCAATCATTACCCCGCCGGCGTTACCAGCTACAACTACCAATTGCTTTTGAGCCTGCCAGGTGCGTACAGTCCCGATCGGCAAAATTCCCTCAAACTCTGTTTTGCCATCGACTTCAACCTGTATCCACGATTCTGCTTTAAAAGTGACGCTAACCATCACTGGTTTATTGCCAGATATATCTAAATTTTGACCGGTTCTGGCTGCTTCTACAGTGGCGTAACCATCCGGTTTCTGCTTTTTTGAGGCGCTCGATGCTGAGGCAGCTAAACGGGCTTGTTCTTGCGGCCCAAGCGCTAGTTCTTTGGTGCCGGCACCGTTTTTTGCTGTCACAGAACCGCCCATCAACTGAGATAAGACATTGACTGAACAGATAATTAGAAATGTGTAAAAGAGGTAAAGGTGCATCGGCCGCAACTGAGGCCCATCCTGCCAGGATAGCTTGGCGGACGATCGGGGAGGCGATTCGATCGGGAAAAAGTCGGCAAACTGAGCTCCGTCCAAACCCATTGCTTCGGCGTACCGCTTGATCAAACCCTGGGTGTAGATGGGTTCGGGGAGTTGGTCGAGTTGACCTTCCTCGATGGCTTGCAGCAAATTCCGCCGAATCATTGTTACCAGGGCTACTTTATCCAAACAAATCGACTGCTGTTCGCGATATTCGCGGAGTTGAGCCCCAATTTCCGCTAGCTTCTTCTGAGCTGGTTCTGGTTCTTGGGAGTGCAGTTTCTTCTTAGTTGTTTTGAAGAATAAAAACAATAAATTCTTTGTCATATGCTGTGCTCCTGGAGATTTACTGGCACGCTTATTGATGTTAGGTTGACTAGATTCCATAAAAAAATAATTTCCGAGTCTTCTAGGGGTCGGTAGCAGCCGGGTGGCAATATTGGCAATTCGGGCCGCTGCAATTGAATCGGGCCGATGGCTGTGCGGTGCAGGCGCACCACGGGATATCCCAATTGTTCGGCAGTTCGCCGAATTTGTCGGTTTCTGCCTTCTGATAGAATGACTTCTAACAGAGTTTGGTCTCGCGCGCGATCGAGAACTCTAACTTTCGCTGGCAAAGTCTTTCTGGCTGACAGGATAATGCCCTGACGCCACGCTTGCAGTATGGGTTCCGGGGGATCGCCGAGCACCCAAACCTGATAAGTTTTGGCGATCGAGTGACGCGGATGGGTCAAACAAAATGTCAGCTTACCATCATTGGTGAGCAACAGAGCGCCGGTGGAATCTGCATCTAAGCGTCCTACGGGGTGAATGCCTTGACCTGAGCGCAGTTTGGGCGGCAGCAGGTCGAGAACTTTCGATCGGGCCGCAGGATCGCTGCAAGTAGAAACTACGCCTGCCGGTTTGTTGAGCAACAGATAGACCTCTGCCGGTCGATCCGTTGGTTTCACCGGGACTCCATCGACTTCGATGAAATCGCGATCGGGATTCGCTTTTTCTCCTAAGCGAACTATATTGCCATTAACTCTGACTCGTCCAGCTACAATCATCTGTTCTGCAAGACGGCGAGAGGCAATGCCCCACTGGGCGAGGATTTTTTGCAGCCTTTCATCAGACATGACGGGAGTGTGGAAATCCCCAACGAGCGGTGGGGAGGAAACACGACACGGTTAATTGATTAACCTTACTACTAATGCTCAATTCCTGCTTGGGAATAAATTATAATGCTGACCAATCCTTACAGGACGCCCGGCCTGGTGCAGATTGTCCTTATGGCATGACCCTGAATGTTGTGCAAAAACTACGAGGAAAAGACTTGCCGCAGGCACAGGTCTGCACCGTTGGTTTGCGGCTGGTTTGAAAGGTGTGGGTCTGACCCGACCATAAACCAACACTACCATAAATCCCGTACTGCTGGTTAAATTTATACGCTCGATCGCGAAATTTACCCTCGATCGCACAACTCGCAAACTAAGGAAAGAGCCTGTCGGGGGGAAAGGGTGAGGATTTTTCTGCTTCTGGCCTTGCTGATTCGAGATTTCTGCTTGGTTTTGGAGTTAATAACAGTTGCGCTCATCAACCCGGTTTCTTAGAAAAATCAGAGGTTAACGGCGATATATCTGTGAAGAAACCGGGTTTTTGACGCTGGATGCGTAAGTTCTAGTTAAATTTCTGTGCTTGAATATTAAGGTTTATATTCTGAAATTGTTTATGACTGTCGATCGAAACTCTCTTCAATTTGACAATAGAGGTGGCGCTGCTGGCTCTGGTGGGACTGCCGATCTCGGCGCGGAGCCCCTTCCACCGCCGCCTAGTCAAGGCAGCCGGATCGCGAGCGCGGTGCTGTCTCCGGCGGTGCAGTTGTGGCTGCGATCGCAAGTTCAGCAGGTGGACGAGTTGAAAGTGAAAATTGAGGGGAGCGATCGACAAATCTTCAGCGGTGCGATCCCTAAAGTCACGGCAGCCGCTCGCGGTGCTGTGTATAAAGGACTACACCTAACTGAAGTTGCCATAGAGGGCTGCGGCATTCGCATCAACCTCGGTCAAGCTCTCAAAGGCCAACCCCTGCGCCTCATTGAATCTGTTCCCGTGACAGGCGTTTTGAGGCTCAGCCAAGCGGATTTGAATGCGTCGCTGAAAGCGCCTTTGCTGGCTGATGCTTTGAGCGAATTTTTGCTGCCCCTGCTGCCGCTGACAGATAGCGAAAAGTCGCTGAAGTTGCAAAATTCGCAGGTCGTAATTGAGGCGGGTTTGTTGACGCTTTCGGCGGCAATTTTGCGCGCTGGCGGTACGCAAATTCCTTTTGTATTGCGGACTGGTTTGCGGATTGCTAGCGGTCGCGAATTGATGTTTGAAGCACCAGAAATGGAAATGGATGGAGAATTAAAGAGCAGTGATTTCAATGGTTTTAAAATTGATTTCGGGCCGGAAGTTGAGATTGAAGAATTGATTTTGAGTCCGGGGGAGATTGTTTGTCGGGGCGGAATTAGAGTTTTGCCTTAGTTAGTTAACTGTGGACAGTTGACAGTTGACAGTTGGCAGTTGACAGTTGACAGTTGACAGTTGACAGTTAACTGTGGACAGTTGACAGTTAACTGTGGACAGTTGACAGTTGACAGTTGACAGTTGACAGTTGACAGTTGACAGTTGACAGTTGACAGTTGACAGTTGACTTGCTTCCTCGGCAAAGCCTGGGAATATATACCCCATGCCCAATTCCCAATTCCCAATCACCAATTCCCAATTCCCAATTCCCAATTACCGATTAATTAAAAAAGAGTCGATCGCGGGCAAGAATAAAGTCACGAAATAGTAGACTAAAGGCGCGGTAAAAACATAACTGTCGGTGCGATCGAGAATGCCGCCGTGACCGGGGATCAACTGTCCCGAATCCTTAACGCCGGCGTCTCGCTTCATCATCGACTCAGTTAAATCTCCCAACAAACTAGCAACGCCAATCAACAGACCAAAAGCAACCCCAGTATAGGGCCACCCAGGCCATTGCAAATACCAAGACCCAGCGGCGGCCACGGCGATGCTGCCGCAAACTCCAAATACGGCACCTTCAACGGTTTTTTTGGGGCTGATATGGGAGAGGCTAGTGCGGCCGAAGAATTTGCCTACAAAATAAGCCCCAATGTCAGCGGCCCAGATGCAGAAAAAGGCTAGCAGTAACGAAGTCAATCCCAAAGAGATATTACTGAGGTTTGTCCAAGACTGCGGCGGGTAAATGCGAACAGGCAAATTGCTTGCCACTGCTTGTCCCAGTCCAGTAGTGGCTTGATAAGCTGGGTCAAGTCCGACTCGCAGCCGTATCCAATAGCTGGGCAAATAACCCCCGTAGAACAATCCTAAAATAGAAGCGGCAATATCGGCGATCGTCGATAACTTCGGTTGGAACAGCAGGTAGAAACAAATGAAGGTTCCAGCTAGGGGAAACATCGCATCTACGAGTTGCGGTGCAAGGGCGGCAGTAATTAGCAGAACTTGACTGACAACTAAAGTAGTTTTGGCAGCAGGTGCAATCCCCTTAGCCCGGGCTAGTTGAAAATATTCCAATTGACCTAGGTAGACGATGACTCCAAAGCCGATGGTGAAGTACCATCCTCCCAAAATAATCATTCCCAAAGCAAGGACGATCGCAACGATTCCACTGAGGATACGAGACCAAGGCATAAAATGAATTTCTCTTGAAGATGGCGGGTTATTCGATTTTGGATTTTGGATTTTGGATTTTCGATTGTTCTAGAGCACGGTTTCTTCCCTTGCACAGCTAACCCTATCCCCGATCGGTCATCCAATATCTCAAGTCAGGCGGTCAATCCAGCTATGGTGGCCCCTATTCTTAAGTATGAAGGTTAAGTGAACGTAAAAAAGATTAAGAATTACATTTGGGCATCGGGAATTGGGCATCGGGAATTGGGCATTGGGCATTGGGCATTGGGCATTGGGCATTGGGCATGGGGCATTGCTTCCAATCAATAGTCCGGACAGTTTTCAATCACCAACGGTAGAATAAGGGTTCCAGCTTCCTCAGCAGGTGAAATCTTAACGGTAGAATGCGGGTTTCAGTCGCTGCCCAAAAAACTGTCCGGAGTATTGTCCAATGACAACTGCCAACTGCCAACTGTCAACTGCCAACTGTCAACTGTCAACTGTCAACTGACTTCTAATCCAGCTTTTCGCCGCTGAGAATAAATATGGGATTGACGGCGGCAAAGGTTTGGCTGAGGCCGCGAGTCTCCAAGCGGTTGACGGCGGACTGGACTACCTCGATATTGCGGACTTGCAATTGGGCGAAGCTTTCAGAAAGGGCGTAAAGATTCTCTAAATTGCCTGCTGTGGCTACAATTCGACCGTGGGGTTGCAAGTATCCCCAGACTTCTTGGAGAATGGCTTTAATCGGCCTACCTCCTTCGATGCAAACTCGGTGGGGGGGTTTGGACAAATTTTTGAGGCATTCCGGGGCACTACCTTCAATGACTTCTACGTTGTTGAGCTCGAATCGATCGCAATTTCTGCGAATCAAGCTTGCTACCTCTTCATCCCTTTCGATGGCGATAATTTGACCTTTGGGACACAGCAAACCTGTTTCTACGGCGATCGTACCAGTACCAGCGCCGATATCCCACACCACGGAGTCTGCTTGCAGCCGCAGGTGAGAGATTAACAGCAGTCGGACTTCTCGCTTACTCATGGGAATTCCCGGTAAACGTTCAAATAAATCGTCTGGGATACCAGGAGTGACGTAGGGCCAAAGCATATTTGTTCTATTTTAGATTTTAGATTTTAGATTCAAGGAAGACCGAAGTTGGAAGTCAGGAAAAAGTAGAAATTCACCCATTTCCCCCAAGCCTTAGTATTTACTTTCGCACAACCTTGAGAGTTTGGAGGGTTGGATCGCTGCAACCTGTGATTTTTCCGCCATCTGCAAGGACTTGTTGCAGGTATTCAAGGGCTTTTGAGGTAATGATTTCACCGGGTATCAGGACTGGTATTCCTGGGGGGTAAGGACAGATCGGTTCGGCACTGATGCGATCGACTGCTTTGTCTGCTGCTACTGTTTCCGTTGGCGAAAAGAAGGCCTCGCGGGGGGAGAGGGAGAGAGGGGGGGAGAGGGAGAGAGGGGGGGAGAGGGGGAGAGGGGGAGTGGGAGAGTGGAGGAGTGGGGGATGGGAAAAATCTTCCCTTTTTCCTTTTCCTTTTCCTTCTTCCTTCTTCCTTCTATCCGTTACATCCGTTACAGAATCCGTTGCCGAACTTCCTTCTTCCTTCTTCCTTCCAGCTAAAAAAGTACAAGCTTTAACTAAATTGTCAATATCTGATTCTGTATTTCCCAAGCTGATAATAAATGTGAGATGTTGCGGCATTGGCAATTCTGCTGTAACGCCGAATTGACAGTGCAGAATTTCATCGGCGGCAAATCCTGTGATTCCTAAATCCGCTACTTTCACTGTCAGCCGCGTTCGATCTAAATCGGCAAAACCGGGTGTATTTAATGGTTCTAAAACTGATAAACCGGGAATTTGACTTAGTTGCGATCGCGCTTTTTCAGCAAGCAGTAAAGTTTGGGCCATCAACTGTTCGCCGTGGAGTGCGATTTGTTGGCGGGCTGCGTCTAAGGATGCTAATAATATGTAACTCGGGCTGGTAGATTGTACTAACTGCAATGCCCTATTTAATTTTTGGATATCTATGCGATCGCCCTTGACGTGCAGCATCGATGCTTGTGTCATTGCACCGAGGGTTTTGTGGATTGATTGTACTGTTAAATCGGCCCCTGCTGATAGTGCTGCTTCTGGCAAGTCTGGATGAAAGTTAAAGTGCGCGCCGTGGGCTTCATCTACTAATAACGGTATGTTGTATTGATGGGTAATTTGGGCGATCGCCCGCAAATCCCCGCAAACCCCGTGATAAGTTGGGTAAACCACCATGACTGCTTTCGCATCGGGATGTTGTTCTAGGGCCGCTGCTGCGGCTTCTGGGGTGATGCAGTTAGCGATATCCCAATCCGGGTTGTACTCTGGATTGACAAAAATTGGAATTGCACCGGATAAAATCAAACCTGAAATCGCCGATGAGTGGATATTTCGAGGCAAAATAATTTTATCGCCGGGGCCGCAAGTTGCTAAGATGGCGGCGATAATTCCGCAAGTCGAACCGTTAGCCAAAAACCGAGTTGATTGGGCTCCAAATGCTGCGGCGGCTAATTCTTGAGCTTCGGCAATTGCACCTTCTGGGTTAAAGAGATTATCTAACTCGGGCAATTCCGGCAAATCCGAGCGAAATACTGCGGCACCGAACAAGTCAATTAGGGGTTGAGAGATTCCTTGTCCGCCTTTGTGTCCGGGGGCGTAGAAGGGGGCGTGCGGCTGATTTGTGCGATCGCGCAGCGCATCTAATAGGGGAGTTTGTTGTTGAGAGTTTGCTGGTGACACGCTTAATCTTGATTGCTGTAGGTGAGATATCTAGTTTAATACCGAAGGTATAATTTCATGCGGACGTAACAGTAAATTATCGCTATTTAGATAGATGTGTTAGCCGGAATTTTGAGTTTAAAATGATGAGATAAAACAATACCACAAGGTCAGTTATTTTTGTTTTAAAATATAGCTGGGAGTGGCGACCAAATGTTTTTGAGACATCTCTATTAGCGAGCAAAACAATAACATGATTTTTCCCAACCCTAGTCCGTTTCCAGGCCCGCAGATTCCCAGTACCGAACCGGGGCTGCCGACTATACCCGCATCGCCGCCAGTACCGGGCCCCGTTCCCGAACCGATTCCCGGTCTAGTACCGGAACCGGTACCTGCGCCAATTCCGCAGCCAATTCCAGAACCGGTGCCGGAAACTGTACCCTCGCCGATTCCCCAAACAGTGCCCGAGCCAATTCCTCAGACAATCCCGGAACCTGTGTAAATTATGTTTTAGTTGAAAGCGAAATTTAAGACTGTTTGTAAGGTCGATCGCAAAAACCGAGTTTCCCCAAAGTCCAAAATCTTTTTGATGAATATCAGACTTGAAAAAACTCGGTTTTTGCCTAAATTATCGATTAATTGAAGTTGATCGAACTCTCTTTACAAAAGTTAATATCACGCAAATCAGTGTATGTGCCGTCAGAGTAGTCGGCCCTGACATCAAAAACACAGTCCGCCGCGCGAGGACCCTCGTAGTCAGCTGAATCCCAGTCAAAAGAGAAAGTGCCCCGATCGGCAAGCGGACCGTCTAACAGGTTTTCTCCCCAATCCTCGTCGGAACTACCCGAATAGAGGCCTGTCATCGTCTTGCCGCTGTTGTTAAGCACCGAAATTTTGACCCTCTCAGCGAAAACGCTAGCTGCTGCGAGCCCTAACAGAGGCAGCGACAGCACCGCAGCGATCGTTACTTTGCTTAACCATCGGTTAACCATTGAGCCATCTACCTTAAGTTGTATATTTATTTAAGCTTAGCAGTGGAAGTTAGAAAGCACAAGTCAGATATATTGCTATTGCTTATGATATTTTGATACAGTTATATGTTTCTAAATAGCTATGCTTACTGCCGGAATTGTCGGACTGCCTAATGTTGGCAAATCTACCTTGTTTAATGCTTTGGTTGCGAACGCCAAGGCGACTGCTGCTAATTTTCCTTTTTGTACGATCGAGCCAAATACGGGTATCGTGGCAGTGCCAGACGAACGGTTGAAGGTGCTGAGCGATATTTCCAATTCCGTGCAAACTGTGCCGACGCGGATGGAGTTTGTGGATATTGCGGGTTTGGTGAAGGGTGCGAGTCAGGGAGAAGGATTGGGAAATCAGTTTTTGTCTCACATCCGGGCTGTAGATGCGATCGTCCATGTTGTCCGCTGTTTCGACAATGATGATATCATTCACGTTGCGGGTTCTGTCGATCCCCAGCGAGATATTGACATTATCAATCTCGAACTAATTTTAGCAGATTTAGCTCAAATTGAACGCCGGCTCGATCGCACTCGCAAGCAAGCCCGCAACAACAAGGAAGCTCAAGCAGAAGTGGACGTGCTCGAAAAATTGGTCGCGGTTTTGAATGCGGGGAAACCGGCGCGGCAGTACAGTTTCACAGATGAAGAAGCTGAATTAGTTAAAGGTTTGGAATTATTGACAAACAAACCAATTATCTATGCTGCTAACGTCTCTGAGGACGATTTAGCAACCGGAAATAGCTATGTCGAACAAGTGCGAAAAATAGCGGAAGCAGAAAATGCTAAGGTTGTGATAGTTTCGGCGCAAGTTGAGTCAGAATTGGTGGAGTTATCAGAGGAAGAACGCACGGATTTCCTAGAATCTCTGGGGGTAAAAGAAGGTGGCTTAAAATCTCTGATTCGAGCTACTTACGAATTATTGGGTTTGCGGACTTATTTTACTAGCGGGCCGAAGGAAACTCGCGCTTGGACGATTATCGCCGGAATGTTAGCACCGCAAGCTGCGGGGGTGATTCACTCGGATTTTGAACGGGGTTTCATCCGGGCAGAAACTGTAGCTTATGAAGATTTGGTTGCTACGGGCGCGATGAAAGCGGCTAAGGAAAAAGGCTTAGTTCGCAGTGAAGGAAAAGAGTATGTTGTGCAAGAGGGGGATGTGCTGTTGTTCCTATTTAATGTTTAGCTTTTTTAAGGAGATGAACACATGGATATCGTTTCGCTGGCAATTGCTTGGCTGGTAACATCCGTGAGCTTTTTCATTATTTCCAAGTTGCCCATCGGGGTGGACATTGACAGTTTTGGAAAAGCGATGGTTTCGGCTGCGGTTTTTGGATTGCTGAATGCTTTAGTGCGACCGATTTTTTTATTGTTTACTTTTCCAGCATTGTTGATAACTTTTGGTTTGTTTATGATTGTTATCAACGCTGCTATCTTTGGATTGGCTGCTTGGCTAGTCGAGGGGTTTCGGTTGCGCTGGGGAATTTGGAGTGCTTTGCTGGGGGCTGTAGCCCTCGGTTTTATTAACTCTTTGGGCGTTGCTGATTCACGGTATGAATCAACTTTTCGCTTGAAGTTACAAAACTCACCCGACTTGGCTTATAGCCATTGGGAAATCTTGAATTCATACCTGTATTAAGCAACGCCACTCTTTGCTCTATCAGGTGTTGAGTACGCTGCCTAGTGTAAGGTAGATAAATGTAACGCATAAGGGGCGGAAGGGGCGGGTTTATCAATCCTGTTAGTTATCGCAAATATTTCGGGTGAAACCCGCCCCTACGGCAAATATTTTGGGTTTAATCCGTCCCTAATAACTGCTCGCTGATGATTTATGACTGCCAACTAATTATCAGGCTCAAAACCCTCTCTGTTCCTCCTATTTTCAACTGGCCAATCTATATTTTCACCGCCAATAATCAGTTCTTCAATCGTTACGAATTCTTTGCTGAGTTGCTGGAAAACATTAATTAAAACATCGATGCCGATCGCGTCGCTAGTCCCCAAGTCAAACCAGCAGCGAGCCCAAACTCCCTCGTACTCCATTTCTCCCATATTGTGCATCAAAGCCATCATGCTTTGGTCGGCTAGATTAACATCGTAATTCATGTCACTGATGTCTAAGCCTTCATCTTGAACTTGCAAATTTTCCGCATTAAATCCTCCCAGTTTTCCTAAAAAAAACCAAGAGTCAAACACTTCTTCAACATACTGTTTTTCACCGTTTGAAGGCACGTTGCTGAACTTCAGCCAAATCCAGAGGTCAAAGGGGTTAAATTCGCGAAACTCTACTTTCATAGTTTTTTGGTGTTTTTATAGTGGTGGTAAGGCCGCCGGCCCCCATATCCCATCTGCATCTCTGATTTTATCGCGCATCGGGTCGCAGTTGCGAGATTTGCTGTCGAGACGGTTGCGGGTTCTGCACTGCTGAAAGAAGATTTCGGCTACTAAACTGCGCGGCAGTTGGTCGGGTTTTGCTAAGGCCGCGTCATAGTTTTTTCGGGCTTCCTCAAGTAAGGTTTTGTTGCTGTCTTTACCCCGGGCTTGGGAGAACAAGATTTGTGCTTTTAGATAAAGAATTTCTGGATTGTTGGGCGTTTCTGCTAGGGATTTGTTGGCAAACTCTAAAGCGCGATCGTACTTTTTCAAGTCTCGATAGCCTACTGCCATGCCGCGATAAGCTAAGTAGCGGGGAAAGGCTTTTTCTTCCAGTCGTTTAATGGCTTCGCTGGGGTTGGAAAATGGCAGGTTTGTGGCTAGCATTAAATCCATGTAGCCTTTGAGCAAGTTGAGTTCTGGATCGTTGGGTGCTATTTTTTCGGCTGCATCTAGGTATTGAAATACTACTCGCAGTTTGTTGAGTGCTTGGGGCGCGCCTTTGGCTGTTCCTTCTTTGGCTATAATGGTCGCCCCTTCTAAAAAGTGGCCTGCTGCTGTGTAAATGTTGCCGCGCAATGGATTAGTTTTACTTAAATTTTCGCCGACTTCGCGGGTTTTTTGCGCGTAGGAATTCATCGAGTTTAAGTCCTGCTCGATGTATGATAGGGAGGCTGCCATCGCATAGGCTAGCGGCTCGTTTGGCTCGGCTGATAGTGCTTGTTGAACTTGAGTTTTTGCTTGTTTGTAGTTTCCTTGCTGAAACATTGTTTTGAAAGCGGTTTCGGTGTTGGGCCCGATCGCCTGCGGGTTGCTGGTGCGAAAGGGATCGCCCGCTACTGCGGAGTTAATGCAGATAGTGAGGCCGATCGCTCCTGCACAGGCGATCGCCCGCAGTGTCTGTTTAGAACTTAACATTTGCTTGCCAAGCGATGCTAAAGGGATTTTCGTCATAGTCAATTCTCTGAGTGCAATATATTGTAAACTAGAAACTTGAGAGTTAAAATCTCAGACTCTGCGGCCGCGACAAAAAAATAGTGAAATTTGCTTGATTTTTTGAGGCGGTTGCGGTATATTTTAATAATGGGAGTGTGACTCATTATATATAAATCTACACATTTCCATTATTAAAATATACCATGAAACAAGTTAAAAATCAAACGCCAAAGCTGAAAAAAAGGAAAATTTTGTAAAGATTTATGTAAAATAATTTTGGGCGATCGGCACCTGCAAAAAAAGCCTCAACTATTAATAGCACAACCAGGAGTTCCCGATCCCAAAATAACTATTTTTCTTTCTTCTGACTAATGACTGATGACTTCTTCACAACTAACAACTACCGTTAATGCTTTATCTAAAAAACTTAGTATATCATCCTACAGCCTGTCCGAATGCTATTCTGAAAAACATTAACTTAGAACTTCCCTCGCAGCAAATGGGGCTGATTGTCGGTCGCAGCGGTTCTGGCAAAAGTACCCTATTAGAAATATTAGCAGGTTTAGCGGAAAAAACTAGCGGCGACATCCGCTGGCGCGAACAGGAATTAACACCGGAACACTTGCAACAATTAGGAGGTTTAGTGTTCCAGTTTCCCGAACGGCATTTTTGCGGAGGCACAATTTTAGAAGAATTGCGGTTGGGACATCCCGAATTGGGACAAGAACAAATCAACAAAGCAATGGCAGAAGTAGGACTCGGACATTTGCCGCTGCGGGCTTCCCCCCACGCTTTGAGCGGGGGGCAACAGCGCAGGGTAGCCCTGGCGGTGCAGCTAATTCGGCAGCCGCATTTGCTACTTTTGGACGAACCGACGGCGGGTTTGGATTGGTCGATGCGCCGGCAGTTGGTAAGCTTGTTGAGCAAGTTGAAAAGTCACTGGACTTTGTTGATTGTTACTCACGATGCTAGCGATTTGCTGAGCGTTGCCGATCGCTTTTGGACTTTAGATCGCGGGGATTTGCAGGAGGTCGATCGGGCTAAGTTAGAAGCTAAGGAAATTAGTTTTGTTAGTCATTAGTCATCAGTCATCAGTCATCAGTCATCAGTCATCAGTCATCAGTCATCAGTCATTAGTCATTAGTTAGTGCGGGCGGGTCGATCGCATTATGAAGCATTTTTAAGTGCAGAAAATTTGCAGAGTTTACAAAAGAGTGGGAATAGAAGATGAATCAGATTACAATACCTGTATTGCCCCAGATGAATGAGTTGTGGCAGCAAACGCTGAATTGGCAGCCGGATGAGTCGCAGCAGCAACAATTTCAGCGGCTTTACGAGTTAATTGTCGAGGGCAATCGCTCATTGAATTTAACTAGAATTACCGATCCGATCGAGTTTTGGGAAAAACATTTGTGGGATTCTCTGCGGGGAATTGCGAGACTGCTGCCAGCTAATAGCAGTGCAGGGAAAAATCCCGAATTACCCCTCCAGTCGGTGCAGAAAGCGATCGACATTGGGACGGGTGGGGGTTTTCCGGGGTTGCCGATCGCGATCGCCCTGCCGCATTTATCAGTTACTTTGCTCGATTCTACTCGCAAAAAAATTACTTTTTTGGAAACAGTTTTGCCATCTTTAGGGATAGAAAATGCGGCGACTTTGCTGGGCAGATCGGATGAAATTGCCCGAGGGGCGCAGCACAAACAAGCTTACGATCTAGCACTTCTCAGAGCAGTTGGAGCGGCTTCTCTGTGCGCTAAATGTGCGCTACCGCTGCTGAAAAATGGCGGTTTGGCCGTACTTTACCGCGGGAATTGGACGGTGGAGGAAGAAACGGAGTTGCAAAGGGCGATCGAGCGTTTGGGCGGCACAATTGAGTCAGTCGAAGCATTCACAACGCCAACGAGTCAGGGCGCGCGACACTGCGTTTACTTGCGGAAAGTTGTACAGCAGTTCGATCGTCCCATTCGGTAGCTAGTAGGGACACGGCAGTGCCGTGTCCTGTATTTCATCTGCCGTGTCCTGTATTTCATCTAATCGAAAACTACCCGATCGCCTTTTCGTAGCGCTTGTTAATTTCCGCCCAATTAACAACATTCCACCAAGCCTTTAAGTAGTCAGCACGCAAATTTTGGTATTTGAGATAATAAGCGTGTTCCCAAACATCGTTACCCATAATTGGATAGTTGCCCTCCATAAAAGGAGTGTCTTGATTTGCAGTAGTTGCAATCTCAAGTTTGCCAGCTTTATTGCGGACTAGCCAAACCCAACCGCTGCCAAAACGCTTGGTGCCGGCATCGTTAAATTTTGCTTTAAAATCGTCAACACTGCCGAAAGTTTGCTGAATTGCTGTTGCAATTGCCCCTGTGGGTTCGCCGCCGCCGTTGGGACCCATGATTTCCCAAAACATACTGTGATTTAGGTGTCCGCCGCCGTTATTCCGCACGGTTGTGCGAATATCTTCCGGCACTTTGCTCAAATCTCGCAGCATATTTTCCGCAGTGATATTTTTAAGTTGCGGGTATTTGCTGACAGCATCGTTGAGGTTTTTAACGTAAGCGGCGTGGTGTTTGTCGTGGTGAAATTGCATTGTCCGCGCATCGATGTGCGGTTCTAAAGCATTGTATTCGTAAGGCAGAGGTGGCAGTGTAAAAGGCCCGGGGGTTTGGGCTATTTTTTGGCTTTCTGCAATGGGACTTGCTTGTGATACATTATTTCCTGACGCTTGGCAAGCACCTGCGGTAATAGCTCCGACGGTGGCAGTCAGCAAATACAAGAAATCTCGGCGTTTGAGAGTCATAAAAAGTACCTAATTGAATTATTAACTGTTTTATCTCAGATTAAAGCAAAATGGGAGCGAGTTGAGAAAAAAGTTCTATCGCCCGAATGGATGAGACGGATGGGCGATGGTTGTGAGAGTTTCTCAAGTATAGGCTAATTGTGTGCGCGTAAATAAATCTCGCGTGCTCCGGCTAACAAACCCGGTTTCTCTATCGAAACCGGGTTTTTTTTGATTATTCTTGGGAGAGGCGTTGAACAGCTTCACCTCCAAAAAGCCGATCGGCTGCTTGAAGAATACCGGGAATTTTAGCAGCGTGGGGGCTGTGGGCCAGACAGCGGCGCAAGTCTAATTCATCCAGGCGATCGGCTTTTTTGCCGGGGAACCAGTGGCCCGCATTACCTAAAAGGTTGTAGCGCATCTTGCAATAGTCGATCGTATCGTAAGCATTCGCCAAATTCCACAGCCACAAAATCACTTGAATGTTAATATCTCCGGGAGTATTTTCGAGAGTTGGTAAACCGACGTGCCAAGTTTTCCACCAATCTTCTCCTAATTTATCAATTGCTGTTTTTTCCAACCTTGCTAATATCGGCGGCAAGAGTTCATCGGCTCTATCTAACAATTCTACAGCTTTCAAATGCTCGTTAAAATCTTCTGGTTTCGCGGCACCTAAACTCAAAGTGTGTACTTGCGGATGCGACAAACAAAACAAATCATTAAACACGATCGGACTCAGCGGATAGCACAAATCTACCAATTTTTGCGGTGGGCTGTAAAGTTGTCCGCCTTTGTCGGAAGGACTGATAATAAAAACGCCCATATCGCGACGTTTAGCAGCTTCAATAGCCGGCCAATTACTTTGATTGATGTAGTACCAATGCAAGTTAAGATAATCAAATTGATTGGTTTCAATTGTTTTGACAATCACATCCGTCGGCCCGTGAGTTGAAAAACCAATAAACCGAACTTTGCCTTCTGCTTGCAACTTTCTCGCCACATCCACGCAGTCACCCGGACGCATACAATCCTCTAGCAACTCCCGCGTATTAATCCCATGTATTGATAGCAAATCGACGTATTCTAGTTGCAAATAAGCTAAAGATTTATCAAATTCCTCGCGAAACTCCTGGGGGTTAGCTTTAGGAGTAATTTTAGTTTGAATTATCAACTGTTCGCGGGGAAACTTCGGTAAAATCCACCCCAACTGCATCTCAGAAGTGCCGTAACCGCGAGCAGTTTCGATGTGATTGATGCCGCATTCAACCGAGTAGCGAATTGTCGCTTCTAAATTTTGTTGATTGTCTGGGGAAATTTCATTGGCTGGCACGTCTTGCCATTTGTACTGATATCTCATCCCGCCGCAGGAAAAGACAGGCATGGATAATTCTGTGCGACCGAATCTGCGATATTGCATCATAAACAGTTGACAGTTGACAGTTGACAGTTGACAGTTGACAGTTGACAGTTGAATCGCCTGGTTTTTAGGATGGAGATTTATAAACCACCCTAAAAATATTCCTCCGTCATACAGGAGTTTAAACCCCTGAATTTTGACAATCAAAGTCAAGGTAAGCCCAAGTGCATTTAAATTGTATAGTCAAATTTAAGAAAAGTCTTGTGGGAGTAGGAGTTGGGCCAGAAAGCCCGCCCTAAAAATACAATTTAGATGCCCAACAGCTTAACTAGCATATTTGCAGCATTCTCCTGAACAGGCAAGATGCCTGTTCCACAAAGAGTTTTTGACCACCTCTGGGGCAGTTTTGACTATTTAGAAATCTCCCGGACTGCGGGTTTGCCGTCTTGGATTTCGCCGACTAAAACTAAATCTGTACAGTTGACAAACAAGCCATTTTCTAACACGCCGGGAATATTATTCAAAGTTTTTTCTAATTCCCCAGGGTTGTCCAGATTGTCGAATTTGACATCGAGTACCATGTTACCTTGGTCGGTAATTACCGGCCCCGCTTTTTTGACTCCCATGCGGAGTTCTGGTTTGCCGCCCAATTTTTCGATGGCGCGCGTAACTGGTGTAATTGCCATCGGTATCACTTCGATGGGTACTCGAAAAGTCGAGCCCAATTTATCTACGATTTTGGAACTGTCAACGACTACAATAAACTGAGTTGCGAGGTAATCGACAACTTTTTCGCGGGTGTGGGCTGCGCCGCCGCCTTTAATTAAGTTTAGCTGCGAATCGACTTCATCAGCGCCGTCAATAGCAATATCTATTCTGTCAATTTCATCGAGAGTTGTCAGCGGCACTCCGTACTGTTTGGCTAACACTTCTGATTGAAAAGATGTCGGCACTCCCTTGATATCTTTGAGTTCACCTGATTTTATGCGATCGCCCAACGCTTGAATAGTATAAGCTGTAGTTGACCCGGTGCCGAGTCCGACAATCATACCTGATTTTACGCGATCGGCGGCAGCAAAGCCGACTTGCTGTTTCATCAATTTTACGGGGTCTTGTTCTGCGGTCATGTTGGATACTCCTCAATAGTTTTAAGATTATACCATTTATTATGGATTTATTTAACCGCAGAGAACGCAGAGAACGCAGAGAGGAAGAAGAAGAAGAGAGCGAACTCGCAAATTATTTCTAGTGGGAACTTCTCTCTTTCTTCTCTGTGTCCTCTGCGCCCTCTGCGGTGAAACAAAAAAATACAATTCACAAATCGGCGGATAATTGCCACAATGAAAATCGGATTTCTGGATACCTATACTTGGGATTACAAAATTGAAACTCCTTACCGCGAACCTTTGGGCGGCACTCAGTCGGCTATTTGTTACTTGGCTGAGGCCTTGGCTGCACAGGGAAACGAGGTATTTTTGCTCAACAATACTTCGGAGTCGGGGATGTCGCGCGGGGTTGATTGCAGGCGCAGGGTGTGGGACATATCTAATTTTGAATTGCTGCGATCGCTCGATTTTTTAGTTATCGTCAATATAGCCGGCAAAGCACGGGAAATCAAGCCGTTTTTAGGGCATCGAACTAAGTTGATTTTGTGGATTCATAACGAACCGGGTTTTGTCTTTCTCCAAGATTTTAACGATCGGCGAGAAATCAATACTTGCGATGCTTTTGTATTTGTCAGCGACTGGCAGCGGGAGCAATTCCAGCGCTGTTTTGGGATTGACTCGCATCGCAGTTGTGTTTTAAGAAATGCGATCGCACCTTGTTTTGCTAACATTTTTGCCGGCGATCTTTCTATCCTATCTCAGAAATCTCAACCGCCAATTATAGCTTACACTAGCACTCCGTTTCGGGGACTAGACATTTTATTAAAAGTTTTTCCGAAAATCCGTCAAGCTGTACCTGGAACGCGATTGAAAGTATTTTCTAGCATGAAAGTACACCAAATTGAGGCGAATGCAGATGAAGTTTTTTTCGGTCAGCTTTACAGCCAGTGCGAGGAAACAGAAGGCGTCGAGTACATCGGTTCGGTAGCGCAACCCGAACTCGTCCGACAACTGCGTTCAGTCGCGGTTTTAGCTTACCCGAATACCTATTCGGAAACGTCATCTATTGCCGTGATGGAGGCGATGGCCTGCGGTTGCCGGATTGTGACGAGTGAATTGGCAGCTTTGCCGGAAACAACTGCGGGATTTGCCCGTCTAGTTTCAATGTCAGGTGTGGAAAATTTGGCATCGGTAACTAATTGGAACCGTGCCGACAAACCGGATTGGGAGGGATATACAAGGCGGTTTTTAGAGGCGACAGTCGGAGTTTTAAAAGAGGGCAAAGAGGGCGCTCTTTCGGGCGGCGCAACTGCTGAAAATCTTCTGAGACAGCAGGTAGAATATATAAATCGAGGGTGTACTTGGTCTGTGCGATCCCGACAGTGGGTAGAATGGCTGAATAGTATTACTGTACAATCTGTAAGAGTGGCAGAGCAAATGATAACGGATTCGTTGGTGAATTTAGAAGCAGCTCAAGCTTATTTTGTCAAGGGAAATCGGCTGAAAGATGCAGGCAGGCTTGATGAGGCGATCGCAGATTACAAGAAAGCTTTAGAGTTTAACTGGGAAGATGTCGAATCTCACAAAAAATTAGCGGAAATTTATGTTTTGCAAGGAGAATTTGAAAGTGCGATCGCCTGTTGCAATCTCGCTCTTAAATTAAAACCGAATTTTGCTCCGGCTTATTTGACAATGGGCAATGCCCTGCACGCTCAAGACAAGCTGGAAATGGCAATTAAAGCTTATTTGCAAGCTTTAGAAATTCAGCCGAGATTTGCAGAAGCTAGCGCGAATCTAGGCAGTATGTATTACAAGTTAGGGCAATTAACGCAGGCGGCAAATTTTTACCAAAAAGCTCTTGAAATTAATCCGATTTTGTGTTCTGTTAATGTGATGCTTGGCGATGTTTTGCAGCAGCAAGGAAAGTTAGATGCAGCAATTGCTTGCTATCAAAAAGTGCTGCAACTGCAACCGGAAAATGCCAGCACTGCGGAGAAACTATCGAGTTTAATCGCACAAACACAGCGGGAAAATGCCGACGGCAAATTTATCGAATTAGAACCAGAATCCGACGAACAGCAACCACTATCTGTCAGCAAAGATGAAGGTTACGGGTTGCAGCCTTCGAGTATCAATTTGCCGCCAGCGCCAACTACTGAAAATTTAAATACTCCGTTTACAAATCCCGCCGAAGTTTCCGAACAAGTTACCTCGCTGAATGTTCCAGATAGCGGACAAGTTGCTAATTATCAAGAAGTAGAACCCTACAAAAAACTGGCGGAAGAGTTTTTAATTCAAGGTAAAATTGAAGAGGCGATCGCAGCTTGTCAGCACGCGATAAAAATCCGACCAGATTTTATCCACGCTTACGTAACTTTAGGGAATGCTTTGCAAGCTGAAGGCAAAATTGAAGCTGCCATTCGATCGTATTCTCAAGCCCTAGAATTGCAGCCAAATTTTGCGGAAGTGCGCGCCAATATCGGCAGTATGTATTTCAAAATGGGGCGTTTGGAAGAGGCGATCGCACATTACCAGCAAGCCATTGTTTTGAGTCCAGATTTAGCGGGCGCTCACTGGAACTTAGGGAAAGTATATCACCAACACGGCAACATCGAAGGAGCGATCGCCTGTTTCCAGAGAACATCCGAACTCAACCCCCAGCTTGTCGGTGCAGACTTCCACTTTAACTTAGGCAATCGACTTTTCAGCCAGGGAAAGCGCGACGAAGCCATCGAAAGCTACTCCAAGGCGATCGCCATTAAACCGGATTGGGCCGAAGCTTACGGTAACATCGGCAGCGCGCGATCGCAACAAGGCAATCTCGACGCCGCCATCGCTAACTATCAGAAAGCAGTAGCTTTAAAGCCGGAATTAGAAGTTCTGCACTTCAATTTAGGCAATTCTTTTTTGCAGCAATTCAACTACGAAGCAGCAATTACTTATTACCAAAATACTCTGAAAATCAAGCCAGATTGGCCGGAAGTTCACGCTAACCTCGGCAGTTGTTTTTCCATGCAGGGGCGGCTGGAAGAAGCTTTAGCCAGCTACCAGCAAGCTTTGGCATTGAAACCGGATTGGGCAGAGGTTTACTGCCGGATAGGACACATTCAGAAACAAGATAAGCCGTTGGAGGCGATCGCAAATTTTGAAAAGGCGATCGAATGCAACCCCAAATTCAGCGAAGCCTACCAACAACTTTGCGACTTGCTAAGCCATTCCACCAACCTTGCCGGAGCCCGCAACATAGCAGACAAATACTGCGAAAACTGTGGCGAAAATGCCTTAGTCATGTCAGCCACAGCCTACGTCTTTTCCTACCTGCAATCAGGTGTCAGCCAGCAGGCAATTCAGAAACTCGAAGAAATCGAAAAACTTTGCTACGAACAAGTCGAAAGCTTTAGCGTAATCGAGCTAAAACTGCTCTACGAAATCTTCCTGTTTGCAGTTTCCCACCTGCGAGATAACCGCGAAAAAAATGCCAGTTTCTACAGACTAATTGCCAAAGAATACTACAAAAAAGCCGTCCCGCAGCGCCAGGTCAACACAATCAAATCCGCAAATTATACGGGACAAAAGCCTTTAAAAATTGGCTTCCTTTCCAAACACTTCCGCCGCCACTCGGTAGGTTGGTGCAGCGAAGCTTTAATTCGCGAATTAAGTCGCATCACCCCCCACGTTCATCTTTACGTGACCGGGAAACTCAACCGAGATGAAGTTACGCAGCGGTTTGAAGAAATGGCGGGCAAGTTTTACTGGCCTAAAAAATATCCAAACGGCTTTGCTGACGGCGGCGAAATCCTCGCCGAAGTAGTGCAAGACGATTTGGATGTTTTAATAGACTTAGACTCGATGACAGTGCCGACCAATGTCGAAGTGCTGTATCAATATCCTGCGGGAATTTGCGTTTCTTGGCTGGGATTCGACGCGCCCTACATTTCAGACAATCACTACTTTCTTTGTGACGAACACACTCACCCGCCCGGTGTTGAAAAAAATTACTTAGAACAGTTAGTAAGATTGCCAGTTTGTTCGGTAGCAATTAGCGAACTGCAAAGCATTCCCGTGAATCGAGAGGCGATTAGAAATGCTCTCGGCATCGGCTTGGATCAAATGACTTATCTGTGCGTTGCGCCTGGGAGAAAAACAAATCCCGAAATGGTGCAAGCTCAAGTTAAAATCCTCAAGGAAGTACCAGATAGTTTGTTAATCCGCAAAGGTCAAGGCGACCCCGATATTATTCACAGCACTTACCGCGAAGAATGCGACATTCAGGGAGTAGATTTTGCTCGAATTAAGTTTATCGGGCAAACTAGAAGTGAAGAAGAACACCGCGCTATTTATTACGTAGCCGACGTGCTTTTAGATTCCTATCCTTACAACGGCGGGACTCACAATTTAGAGGCTTTGTGGGCGAATTTGCCAGTGGTAACGAGATCCGGCGACCAATATCTTTCGCGGATGGGTTACGCTTTTCTCAAAAGTGCAAATCTCGATGTGGGTGCGGCTTGGAGTTGGGAGGAATACACGCAGTGGGGAGTTAAGTTTGGCCGCGATGCTGGTTTCAGAAATGCGGTGAAAGAGCATTTGGTAAAGTCGAAGCAGCCAGAACATCTCGCACCTTTGTGGAATCCTAAAAAGTTGGCTGAGGATATGTATGAAGTGTTTCAAAAATTGTTAGCTAAACACGGTAGTCAGTAGTCAGCAGTCCGCAGTCCGCAGTCCGCAGTCCGCAGTCCGCAGTCCGCAGTCAGTAGAAGGAAAAATTTCCGCATCTCTCACTCTTCCCCTCTTTCTGTGAAGTATTGTAACAATATTGGTGGAAATGCGTAAAAAGCCCGCGCCGAGTCTGATAGATAAATAGCTGATTCATAGTACCGCGATCGCACTAACTTTATTTATGCCAGTTAGGGCGATCGTTTTTTTAGCAATCCGTCAGAGGACTGATGACTGCTGACTACTGACTCACCTCCACTCGATCGCGCCCGCCAGACTTAGCCCGATAAAGCGCCTTATCAGCAGCTTCAATCAGCATTTTCGGCGAATTTTGATTTTCAGAAATCGTCGCCGCCCCCATGCTGAGAGTCACGCAGTCGCTGACAACAGACTTGATGTGGGGAATAGCCAGAGCTTTGACGCGCTGGCGGATTTGCTCAGCAACTGCTTGTGCAGTCGCGATGTTTGTATTTGGCAAAATTATCCCAAATTCCTCGCCGCCGTACCTAGCAGCCAAATAAAGGCGTTCTGCGGGTGCGTTCGTGCAAGCATCCCCGATCGCCCGCGCCACTTGCTGCAAACAAGCATCCCCGGTCTGGTGGCCGTAATTGTCGTTGTAAAGTTTAAAACAATCAATGTCGCACATAATCAAAGATAGCGGTTCCCCCGATCTCGCCTGCTCCCATTCCCGGTTGAGCACCTCGTCAAATCGGCGGCGGTTAGCTAGCTGAGTCAGACTGTCCAAATTTGCCAACCCGTCCAACCGCTGGTTGGCAGCAGCTAGCTGCTGGTAAAGTAAAGATTGTTCGATCGCGATCGCCACTTGAGTGCCCAACTGACTCAGCAAATCCATATCAAACTGCTGCCACTGGCGGGGTGCCGAACAGTGGTGGGCAATCAGCAAACCCCACAACTTCGGCACTTGACAAGAACTGTTACCTTCCCTCGGTTCTATTCCCTGCTGGACAATCGGCACCACCAAATTTGCCTTCACCTGACAAGTCTCCAAAAATTTAAGGTGACACTCGCTCAAATTAGAAGCATTAATATCCTCTATGGCGCGAATGCGACCCTTTAAATACTGTCCGATGTAAGTATTGGCAAAACAGCAATCGTCAATTCCCATCCCCTTCAGTGGAATCCATCCTTCTCCAACCGACTCCACCACCACATCTCCGTTCCAATCTGGCCGGAAGCGGAAAACCAGCACGCGATCGGTTGCCAAAAACTCCCGCACTTCCGCTACTGTAGTGTTGAGAATATCTTGTAGATCCAGAGAAGAACGAATGCGCGATTGAATCTGCGCGATCAGGCGTTCCCGTTCTATTTGTTGCCGCAGCGCGACTTGGGCTTGCTTACTTTGAGTAATGTCCCGACCTTCCGGCAGCAACAATACTATTTTGCCCGTTTCATCCGCGACCGGTTTGAGAGAAAAATCAACAGTTGCCGTCCGATTTGCACCTTGAACTTCCACTTCGTAGCGAACAAATTCGCCTTTTGCCGATCGAGAAATCGCCTCTTGCAACTGTTCCCGAACTTCCTCAGAATCTCCCCACCAAGGCAATAGCCAAAACGGTTTATTTGCCACATCCCGCAGCTTAATTCCCGCGAAATCCAGAGAAGTTTGGTTAGCTTCCAGCAGAGTGCCGTCCGGTTTCAACAAGCTCACAAATTGGAACGAAGAATCAAAAATTGCCCGAAAGCGCCGTTGAGAATCTCCCAACATTGCCGTCACTTTTTCGCGAGAAGTAATATCGCGGAAGCGCCACACCCTGCCAATAATATTTTGTCCGACTCGAATCGGCTGAGTGTAGCGCTCAAAAGTCCGGCCGTCTTTAAATTCAATAATATCGCAGCCTTCGGATTCCGCATCGCTATAAATTTCTTTAACTCTCTGCAAAAAAGCTCTCGGATCTCTAACTTGCTTGGTGAGAAATGTCAGACGCACCGTTCTATCCATCGAGTTTCTAACTTCTTCATAAATCCCCCACATTTGAACTAACTTTTCGTTAAAACTAATCAGTTCTCCGGCGGTAGTAACGGCGAGAATGCCGTCTGCCGTTGCTTCCAAGGTAGCGTGCAGCAGAGAGCGCGATCGCTCTAATTCTGCTGCTATTAACTTGCGTTCCGTGAGGTTTCGCACTGCTTTTACCTGCACTAAACGACCTTCCCACATCGCGAATTTGCTGCGAACATCAGCGGGAAAAGCAGTTCCATCCCGCCTGAGAAAAATTGTTTCACAGATTGTATTGCTGGCAGCCGAAATCATTTGCGGCGCCTGTTTGTATGATTTCGGCGACAGCAGTTCCAGCAAGCTCATTCCCGCCATTTCCGCAGGTTCGTAACCGAACAGTTCGGCAAAGTTGCTGCTGACGCTCAAAATTGTGTCGCGGTCAGCCACGGCAACTGCTTCAAAATAAGCTTCGGATTCGAGCAAGCTCGGTGCTGCTGTGCTGCTGCCATTTTCGCCGGAATAGCTGTTGTTAATTAGCTGTTGCAGTTGCGTATTTGCCGAGTACAAAGCGGTCATGGCTTGCCTGTACATAGCAGTGCGTTTTTCGACTCTTGCTTCAAGTCGATCGCGATATTCTCGAAGTTTTTTTTCGACTCGCATTAAGTCGGTGATATCTATTGCAAACACGATCACGCCAGCGACTTTACCTGTTTCGTCGCGGTAAGGTATTTTATCTTTCCGCACCCAGCATTTTTGACCGGAGACACTTGGCAGCAGTTGAATTTTTCCCTGTTTGGGAACGCCGGAATTGATTACTTCCAAATCTTCTAAATAATATTGCTCTGCTTCCTCTGGATAGATTTCATAAAAAGATTTTCCTTCTAATTGATCGGCGGGCAAACCTCTCGATGCAGCGGCGGCTTGATTAATTCGCAGCAGGCGGCTTTCCGTATCTTTGTACCAAATCATCGCCGGCACGGCATCAAAAATAATTTGCTGTTCTTGGTGCTGCCGGCGCATTTCTGCTTCTACTTTTTTTCTTTTAATTATTTGTTGTTGCAGTTTTCTGTTGGCGTTTTTGAGTTCGACCGTGCGTATTTTTACTCTTTCTTCTAGTTGCTCGCAGTATTTGTTCAGCAAATTTTGCTGCTGTTTCCGCCGCATTGATTCTAATTTAAACTTTTCGCTATCTGACAAACTTGATGATACAAAATCTGCTAAAATTTGGGTGAATTTCTGTTCTTCTTCCGTCCACTCACTGCCGGAACCCTGGCGTTCGACGCTGACTATTCCCAACCTTTGATTTGCCAGCACAATCGGTACGTTTAACAGGGAAGTCGTACCCCGATCTGCAAAATAAAGACCGACCAGTTCTCGCGTTCTCGGGTCATTTTCTGCTGACACCGTTGCGATCGCACTTTCAGATTTTAAGGCTTGAAAATACGCCGGACAGTCGGCTGCTGTGATAATTATTTGTACCGAATGGACTTTTGTATTCTGTTCGTAAAGGTCGATGCAGTTAAGCTGCGTTTTGTTTTCGCCGTACAGCCAAATGCTGGCTCGATCGCAGTTGAAAATACTGACAGCGGTTTCTGTTACTTCGCGGATGAATTGTTTTATATTGTTGCGTTCTGTAATTTGAATTTTGGCTAATTTTGCGATCGCCAAAGTTGCACTGCGCCAATTTTCTCTCAGGTTCGGCGGCGCTGCTACCAGTGAAGCAGCCTTAATTTCTTCGCAAACTAACAGTACAGCCGGCCCCTGGAAATTGGCAATTGAACAACCCTCGCTATTTTCCTCTATTTTCCAGTCTACCTCCGTCATGGTGCGCGCGGTTGCTTTTACCCAGATAATCCTGCCGTCTTTGCAAGTCAAGCGACCTTCCCAACAGGCAACTTTTGAAGCAGGCGTACCGTTTTTCGGATGTACCAATCCGGCAAATTCTGCTTGCATTTTACCTCGATCTTGGCAGTAAAATATGTTAAAAATTGAATGACAAATTAATTCCTGCGATTTGTAGGCGAGGCGAGATTCGCCGAATTGATTGAGCGAAAAAACCCTTCCCAAAGCGTCTAGAACGAAGTAAATGCCCGGAAAATAGTCGTAGAGAGTTCGATACCAATCCTGTTCGACTTGTTTGCTGCACGAAAGTTTTGGTGCCGCGAGCTCGCCGCCCGTGCCTGTCAAGTGAGAATTGTTGGTTTCTGGGTTGCTTGAATGACTTTTTTTAGCAAACACTTTTAAATTAACTCGACTGTAATTAATTTTACTTTCTGGAATTTAACTTTTTTGTGAAACTAAATTACACCTGTTATTTGATAAAATTTACAAACTGTAACAAAATTACAATTTGTCCAGCGCGCTGGTTTTCGCCTTCCCGTGTAAGCCCTGTGTTTGTTTGTAATTGGTAGACTGTCGGTCGGCGATATTTCCCGCTAGTTGTGGCGCCATCCGGTTTAGCTGCAATTACCCAGTCTGTACGTCCAGCATCCTCCACAATGGAATAAATCGGCAATAAATGGTTTTAAGTATCTATGATAACACTCAAATATCTAGTGTTAGGACTAACTTACTCGGGTTTGGGGTTGGGATATTTGCCCGGGCTGCGGATGAACAGGGCGGCGATCGCCATTGTTGGGTCAGCTTTGGCGGTGGTTTTGGGGATACTCAATCTCAAAACTGCTTGGGAGGCGATCGACCCAAGTACGATCGTTTTTTTGCTGGGAATGATGGTCGTTAATTCGGCTTTGGGATCATCGGGTTTTTTTCAACTCGCTTTGGAGTTTTTAACTCGCTTTACTCGTTCTCCTTTCGGCATTATGGTGGCCGTTACTTTTGGCAGCGGCATTCTATCGGCATTTTTTCTCAACGACACTACTGCTATTTTGCTCGCCCCCTTAACACTCACTCTAACTCGCTCTTTATCTCTCAATCCTCTCCCTTATCTTTTAGCTTTAGCCGGAGGTACTAATTTAGGTTCTGTGGCGACTGTGAGTGGCAACCCGCAAAATATTCTCGTCGGTTCTTTTTCGGGAATTAGTTATTTAGAATTTGCCCGGTCTCTCGCACCGGTAGCTTTAATTTGTTTGCTGGTTCAAGTAGGTTGGCTGTGGTTGCTTTATCCAGAAGTGCGTTCTTGCAAATCTTTGCCGGAGGTTCCCCAAGTCCGGTATCGATTGTTCAAACCTTTACTAGCAAAAAGTTTGTGGGTGACAGCAGGACTTTTAGTAGCTTTTTTAGCGGGTGCACCTTTAGCAGAATCTGCCTGGATAGCTGCCAGTATATTGTTAATTACTAGGCGCGTCAAGTCCGATCGCATTTTGCAAGGCGTGGACTGGAATTTGCTAGTAATGTTTGCGGGATTGTTTGTGATTACTAAAGCAACTCAACAACTGGGTTTGTTGGACAATTTAACTAATTTGACTAATACGCCGCTGAGTTTGTTGGGAGTAACAGTAATTCTTTCTAACTTAATTTCTAACGTACCCGCAGTGTTAGTTCTGCAATCGGTGATTGTCAAAACAGATACGCAAGCTTGGCTGTTGTTAGCGGCGGGTTCTACTCTAGCGGGGAATTTAACTTTGTTGGGTTCTGTGGCTAATTTAATTGTAGCTGAAATTGCAGGAAAATCAGGCGATCGGCTGACTTTTAAGGAACATTTGCGGTTCGGGCTGCCGCTGACTTTTGTTACTTTGGGAATAGCTTATTTTTGGCTGTACTAAAAGGCTGTAATCATTGCAATATCATGCTCGTACAATTAAATTTTAACTTTGGGCTTTTACCTGTGCGAACTGGATTTATTTTCCATGAACCGCAGAGGGCGCAGAGGGCGCAGAGGGGAGATGAGAAGAGAATAAATCAGAGAAAAAGATGTAGGTTTAGAGCCGATCGCAGATTTCGGTATAAAGTCTTTAGGTGTCTGTTTTGGGGACAACTGCAAAACTCGCGATTTTCCAGGGCTCTATCTTAAATCCTCGCCCTTCGGGCAGCTTTTTCGACAAATTGGCAGGTCGTTCTAACAAATCTACTGGCTGTACAATCTCTAATCCCAAATCACTATTGAATTTTAACACAGCCTCTTTCCCCTCGGATTCGCAACAGCGCAAAATCCACACATTAGAATCGTCTTCCGACTGTTTGAAAGCCATCAAAACTAAATTGTCCGCCGACAAATCCAAAAACTTGCCAACTGCGGGTAAACTCTTGTTTCGATTTTCTCCCAACTGCGGCAACACCTTTACTAGCAGCGGCAAATTCAACTCGCAGCCGCGCCTAACTGTGCCGGCCTGTTGCCAATTTCCAGCATGGGGATAGACTGCACAAGTAAATTCGGAAACTCCTACATCTGCTTGTTCATCCGGCCAAGTCGAACCCCGAAGCAAAGTCAGGCGAATTTGATTTGGTTGAAGGTCGCAACCGTATTTGCAATCGTTGAGCAAACTCACTCCAAAACCGTCATTGCTGATATCAGTCCAGCGCAAAATCGGCACTTCCCATTTGGCTTTTTCGGCGGGTGTTTGCGGTTTAGTTGTGCGTGCGATCGCACCTGCGGGAATTTCGCAGGTTGCAAAATCTGCTTCTACATTTAAGCCAAAGGCTGCTTTTACTAAAACGTGCTTTTCTTGCCAATCTGCAACTGTCTTGATTTTCAGCAGCGGCGAACCTATTTCTACTATATAATCTTGGCAAAACTCCGATTTGCCAATTTGTCGGACTACGCGCAAACTCTGCCTTATTTCTCCCTGTGCTATCCAGGAAATATCTTTCAGTGTCGGCGCTGGTAGTTGATGTTTTTCATAATTTGGGTCAATGTTCCAAGCATCCCAATATTGGCCGCTGTCTTCAAATGATTGCAGTTGATTGCCGCCTGCTGCATTCAAGACTTCTCGGTTATTTACTTTATCCCAAATGCTGGATAAATCCCCGGTTTTTCCGTCTACTGTTGCCCGAATAAATTCATTTTCTAGAACCATTTGTGCGGCTGCAAAATGCGTTTCTTGACAAGGCGTGTTTTTTTGTGCTATACCGTATGTAAGTTTTGATAGCTCTGTCTTTTTTTCAGTTTCTGGACTCGCGGACGCATTATCAACAGTTTCAGCGTTTTCGCGACACAGCCAAAACACCCGGTACCCAACGGCGGGGAGATTATTTGCCCAGAATAACAGTGTAGATTGCGATTGCGGTCGATCGCCCCTGACAATCTGCGAAGCCAATCGCCGTCGGGAAAAATCGTAAATTTGCCAAGCGGAATCAGCAGAATCGGGAAGCGGTACAGCGACAACCTCAGAGCGCGACCAATTGAGAGTATTGAAAATCAAAATCGGTTGAGCGTCGGGCTGCGGAGGATTCGGCAGAGAAATTTGAGCCGAGATTGCATCCAAAGATTTTAGCAGGATTTCGCGACAAGTGCGATCGACCTCGGCAAAGGCTATATTAGCATCCGCGTAAACTTGGGCGATCGCAGAACCGGGCAAAATATCGTGAAACTGGTTAAACAAAATCTGTTTCCAAGCAGATTCTAACTCGGATTTCGGATAAACCGCACCAGTACAAATCGCGGCCAGCGAAGACAGCAACTCCGCTTGGTAGAGCAATTCTTCGCAGCGGCGGTTTTGGCGTTTTTGGTCGGCGCGAGTCGTGTAGCAACCCCGGTGGAATTCTAAATAAAGTTCGTCTTTCCAAACAGGGAGAGTTTTGAGTTGCGAGATGGGAGGATTTGCATCCGAAATTGCCGACAAATTTGACAATTCTCGCGCCTGTAAATTCCCGACAGTTTCAACAACTGGCGAATTTTCCTGATTGTCCGATTCTGAAACATCGCTTTCGGGGTTAGTTGCGGAAATTGCCGACAAATTTGACAATTCTCGCGCCCGCAAATTCTCCTGATTGTCCGATTCTGGAACATAGCTTTCCGACTTAGTTGTCGCAACTTCCGGCAAAAACTGACTCTCAATCAAAGACAAATAATCAACCGCTTTCGCAAACTCCAACTTCGGGAAAAAAGGCGACATTTTCCAGCGTTTCGCCACCTCCAACATATCACGAGTCGGGCCGCCGCCGTGGTCGCCAACCCCAGGCAACCAAAGAGCATCTTGCAAATTAGTTTTAACTTCCCAGTCAAAAGCATAACTTGCCATTTTCACAGCTTCTATACCTTCACCAATTGGAGCAGACATCATGCTAAATATTTTAGTACCGTCCAACCCTTCCCACCAAAATGCACCGTGGGGAAATTGCGTTGTATCGTTCCACCGCAACTTTTGCGTCACAAAATAATCAACTCCACCTTGCCGCAAAATCTGAGGTAATTGCCACCCAAAACCGAAAGTATCCGGTAGCCAAGCCACCCGCATCAATTCCCCAAACTTTTCTTTTGCGTAACGCTGTCCGTAAAAAACTTGCCGCACCATTGACTCAGCGGAAATCAAGTTTAAATCCGGTTCTACCCACATCCCCCCGACAACTTCCCAGCGTCCGACAGCCACCTGTTTTTTAATCGCAGCAAATAAGTCAGGCCGATGTTCTTCCATCCAAGCATAAAGCGCCGGAGTAGAATGACAGAAAATCAAATCGGGAAACTCCGATTGCAATTTCAATACCGACTCAAAAGTTCGCTCTGCCACTTCCCAAGTTTCCGGGACAGGCCACAGCCAAGCTAAGTCTAAATGAGCGTGACCGACCAAATAGATTGTACCGGTATATATAGATGTCAACTCACCGCTTTCTCCTATATATATAGATGTCGGATTGCTATTTTCTCCCACCTCACAAACCGCATCTTTTCTTCCTCCCTCTGCGTCCTCTGTGGAAAAGGCGTCCCGCCTGTGAATTTCTGCGGTTCCCTCATCTAAATCCCCCGAAAAAGCCCGCAGATATCCCAGTAAATTGTGCCGCAAAACAGACAGAGAGCGATCGAACTTTTCGCGATCGCCCACAGCAGACCAATCAATCAAATTCATCGCCAAATCAATCTCAGATTTCAGCCTTTCCCCCTTGACAAACCCGAAGCGATTTGCTATTATTTCGGTGGAGAGGTATTGGGAATTTACATTTTCTAAATTTTGAGTTAGCGAATTTTGCAAAATCTCTAATTCGGCAGCCACAAAACCCGGATCGAAACAAGAAGAGTCAGCAGCTTCGTACAAACAAATCGATCGCACTAAAGCCCCGCTATCGTGACCCGGACTTACCAACCGCAAAATAACTAAAAATTCATCTCCGGGATTGACCGACGAACTCAACAAAACTCGATCGGCAAAATCAAATAAATCTCCCTGTCCGACTAACTCGCCGTTCACAAAAATCTGAGCATCTTCCGCCCACCAAGTCAAGCCCAGCAGCAACCGCAAACCAACCACAGGATAGCCGTGCAAATTGTCAGGAATTACAAATTGCTGACCCAAGTGTAAAACTTGCTTCCCAGACGGCCAAGCAATATGTCCTTTGCCGTTAAGTTCGGCAACAGGGCTGTTACAAATATTTACCCAAGAAACAGCCGAGTCAGCATCGCAGTACCTCCAACCCGACTGAACCTCCACTTGACTGAGGCGGCGCAACTTTTCTACAACTTCAGAAATATTATTGCTAGCAGGTGACACAGAAGCGCTCATATTTCGCTAAAATAGGAATTGTGTATGAATCAAAGATCGGATTGAACCGCGAAGACGCAAAGGACGCGAAGAAATAAAGGTTTCAGAGGGTTTGAAGCTTCGATTAAGATATCGCTTTGATTTTACAGCAATATTCAGCAATTCCGGCGCGAATCAAAAATCTGAATTCAAAAATAAAACTTATGTCTAACGGTTACTACGGCCCCTACCAAAGCCGACTATTAAATTTTATATCGAAACAGTCCCGCCAAGTCGCTGACAATTGCGATCGAACTTGGCGTCAAATTAAACAAACAACTCTCACGGCTACGCAAATTCTGCTTTATCCAGCTTATTTGCTGGTGCAAAGTTCCCGAGTGCTAAGCCGACAGTTGCGGGAATCAAGTCAAAAAGTAGATTTACCGGAACTGCAAGAATTTGGCGCCGACGAAAACCCCGATTTGCGACAAAATTGGTATCAAGGGGAAGTTTCCGAGGAAAGTTCGATCGCCGAAATTTTGCACCTAGCCGAAAATTTACTAAACTCGTCGCAAACCGCGAAAACTTTAGCCAGCTTCCCGCTGTTAATCGATCGGGGAAATGCTGCTAACAATTTACCTCCGGCTATCAATTTTAGCGGACAAATCACCAAGCATCAAACAACTTCCGTCTTAGAACACCCGCTTGCTAAAACTGAATTAACACCGAAACCGAAAGTTGAGGGAATTGCCACTTTTATCCCAGCCCGAACTTTAGTATTAGTCGGAGGTGAAAATCGGATATTAGATATTTTGACACCCGAACAGCAGGAACTGCTCGAAGGTCGCATAACTTGGGAAGTCGCAAACTGCGGGCCCGAACGGCGGGAAATTGTCCAAAAAGAATTAAAATTTAATCTCGGTTTGGAGTCTGCTGCTAAAAAATCTCAGCTTCCGCCGGTGCGTCGTTTTTGGGAATTGATGGCCTGGCTTCAGACGAGTCCGGTTGCTCTGAAAAGAAATCAGTTTGGAGAATCAATTTTTGCGGTTAAAAAAGCGATCGACCGCAATCTCATCCTAGTCCAAAAAGCCCGCGCCCAGATCGAAGCAAAAACCGCACCGCTATCAATTTCTGCATCGAATTCGATCGACCCCAATACCCCAGAACTAGAAACTAATTTTAACAGCAAGTTCGAGCATCGACCCCCTAGTCCTCTCTCCTTTGTAACATTGCTCGATCGCGCCGCCGTCAACCTCGAAGAGTTTACCCTCCCGCCACCGGCAAAAACAACCGCCGAACCCACAGCCAACTCCGGGGTAAAAATTGACACATCCGGCGCGGAAACAAATTTAGATTTGTCCGCCCGCGAAATCCTGGAAAAATACGCTCGAAACATCGAACAAATGATTTGGTCGTCAGTAGACAACCTTTTGGGCAAAGAAACGGCAGCAAGTGATAATACGGAGAAATCAGTCGCAATTCAGTATTATTTAAAACAGCGAAAAGAACAAGAAAACACGCAAAACAGCCCAGAGGTCGATCGACCGTGGTTGAATTGGCAAGACTTATTCGGGGAACCAGCACCGCAGCATTTAATCGAGGGAAGTTCCGAAGCCGATACAGCACAAGCCAGCCCAAAAGTCAAGCAGGAAATTGCAGAATTAGGAGAATTGCCAGAAGGTCGATCGACCGCAGTCTCAATATCCCCCTACCCCGAAGCACTTCACAGCCTGCTGGGGCAGCTAAAACAGAGCTTGCTCGCAAAAAGCCCAAAAAGTCAACCCCAAACAGCATCTGATTTATCTGATTTAGCAGTTACTCAAAAAAATAGCTCTGCACTCGCAGCAGAATCAACCCCAGGGCGCGCGCCGGAAACCCAAGTGCCAAAAAACACAAACCCGAACACCGCACAAAACAGCCAATCCCCAGCCGCAATCACCCCGCAAACCAGCAGATACACAGCCGCAACCCCCGCCCCAGCCGAACCAAAAAATCCCAGCGCAGGCGTCCCAGCAGAAGACGACTACTTAGAAACAAAAGCAGAATCGATGGGATACATTAAGCACCCGCTAGAACAAGTGCTCGAATGGCTCGATCTAATCATGCTGCGGCTAGAAAACATCGCGGAGCAACTCTGGAATTGGGCAAAAAGCAACTTGCCAACAATCCTCAAAAGCAAAGATAAAATTGACTAATCTTTAGCATATGATAAAAAAGTTGCCGCAACAGCAGCAAATCAGCTCAGTATTATCCCATCTTTGGAGACTCCCACAGTGCTAACCCTCAAAATCGTAGTTAATGTAGTTGTTTTATTTTTTGTTTCCCTGTTCATATTTGGATTTTTGTCCAATGACCCAGCCCGGAACCCCAACCGCAGAGACATGGAATAAACAAGCTATCTCGGCCGCTTGCTGGGGGCACGCCACCGCAGCCCCTGCAACAGCCGACAAACCCGGAAAAATTAGTCGAACAAAACTTGACCGAAAGCATCCAGGATACAAGCCCCCCGGATTCATCCGTGTAGAAATAAAAAACCTGTATCCGATAAAGGAGCCCCCGAATCGATCCGTGGGGTCAATGCTTCAATCTAAAATCTAAAATCTAAAATCTAAAATCGATTGACCTCGCACCATCCGCGAGGTTATCTTGTGGCGAAAGCAAGTTCTGAAAGTTGCCATCTTCCGGCGCGCCAAAGCCACTGCAAATTTTAGATGTCAGATTAATGTTTAAACAGTTGCCTTTTAGATGCAAAAATTATCAATAATTTGCACCTTATAAAATCTAAAATCTAAAATCTAAAATCGGATGACTCACCTGTTTTAACTATGCCCTATCCGGTACCGCCGCCAGAACCCCCTGCCATCATCTACATCGCAAAACCAAAAAAAGTCGCCCTCGCTGTGGCGGCCGGCGATGGAGACACCCGCAGCAACCCCGCAGAAATACCGGAACCAAGCCCAGATATCGTTCAGCCACCGCAGCCAACGGCCCAAGCAGAACCCGCAGCAGCACTCCTCGGCACCACCGCAGCCACGGATAGGCCTCCAGAAATCGCAGACCCCCTAGCCGCCGTGGAAAGCGGCGACGCAGTGGTGGGATTTCAGCGTCGGGCCCCTGCGGGAGAACCCGAAACTGCGGAAACTCCGAAAGATTCCTCGTTTACTGCTTACCAATTGGGTTCGGTAGAAAATGCCGTTGCCATTCGCAATCGGAAACGAACCGCAGAGGGGCAGAAACAACAGGAGAGAAATCTTGTCGAAAAGCAGGAAAGTTGGTATCAGGCCCAAGGCCGGCAGTTAGAAGATAACTTTCCCGAACCTGCGGAGATTCCCGTTCCAGAACCCGCGCCAGAACCAGCACCCAGCGGGCAACAGCAGTTCGACATTCCAACTCCGGGAACGACCCCCGCACCCAGAACACCCGCTGCGCCGACACCGAAACCTAAACCAGCCGCGCCGGGAGTCCGCACCCCCCCCGCAGGGCGGACGGTGCCGTTTCCGGTGAGTCCGGCCGATACTATTGAAGTTAAGGCCGACAGCCAAGAATTCGACGACAAGCAGCAAATTGTGACGGCGGTTGGTAATGTGGTCGTGCGGTTCCGGCAAACTGTGATTGATGCCGATCGAGCGATCGTCAACTTAGTCACCCGCCAAGTGGTAGCATCCGGCAATGTCGCCTATACCCGCGGCCAACAAGTAGTGCGCGGCCAGCAGATGGAGTTCAATCTCGGCCTCAACAGCGGCGCAGTCGAACAAGCCAGCGGCGAAATATTCCTGCCCGCCGCAGGTAGCGAATTGACCCCCACACTGCCGACGGATATCAGTGCCGGGACGATTCTCGAACAGCCTCTGAGCGATCGAATTACCAGCCAGCAGCCCCTGCGCGGAGTCAAATCCCCCGGCGCTGCTACAGTCACTATCGGCGGCGGCGGACAGCTAGCAGCCCCCCAAGTTATCGGCGCCGTCAACCGCATCCGCTTTGAAGCAGACCGCATCGAACTGCTGCCAGACGGCGCGAGGGTAGCAACCAACATTCGGATTACTAACGACCCGTTTTCCCCGCCGGAATTTGAATACAGGGCTCGGAGGGCGACGATTAGAAGGATTTCGCCCACGGCTGAGGAATTGGTCACAAATTCGCCCCGCTTGGTGTTCGACAACCGCGTCAAAATACCCGTGTATCCCCGCAGGCAAGTGTTTGACAGCCGACAGCAGAACGGCCCGTGTTTGACCTTTGGCTACGACGGGGGGGACAGAGGCGGTTTGTATGCCGAGTGCGGTTTTGAGGTGTTGCAAAACGGGCCCGTGCGGCTGACCCTGACGCCCCAAATTTACCTCCAGCGGGTCGTGGCAGAGAACGGGGGCAATCCGTTTTCTCCCGACAGCTACGGGCTGAAAGCGAGGTTGCGCGCTAGTCTCGGCCCGCGCACCAGCCTGGACGGGTCGGCAATATTTCTGAGTTTTGAGAATTTCCCGAATTTGCCGGAAGACAGCTTTCGGGGCAATTTGCGCCTGCGGCAGTCGATCGGCACTCACTCTCTGGCAGCAGAATACAGTTATCGCGATCGGCTGTTTAACGGTTCTCTGGGCTATCAAACCGTGCAGAGCAGTCTCGGGGCAGTCCTCACTTCCCCAGTCATCCCACTCGGAGGCACGGGCATCAATCTCAGCTACCAAGCCGGGTATCAATTTATCAATGCTGACACCGATCGACCAGACTTGCTCGAACCAGTGCGGGAAAACAACCGCATCGATCTCGGCCGCGCCCAAGCCAGCTTTGCCTTAAGCCGCGGCTTCATCCTGTGGGAGGGCGAACCGCTGCCCCGCACTCCCACCCAGGGTTTGAAGTATACGCGGACGCCGGTGGTTCCTTTCTTGCAACTGGCCTTGGGAGTCCGGGGAGTTGGCACTTCTTACAGCAGCGGCGATCGACAAAATTCCCTCGCCGGCAGCGTCGGCATTCAAGGGCAGTTCGGTCATTTCTCCCGCCCTTTCCTCGATTACACTGGGTTTAACGTGACTTATACTCAGGTGGGACGGGACGGTATATCGCCGTTTTTATTCGATCGCTTAGTAGATTTGAAAGTTCTTTCTTTTGGACTTGTCCAGCAAGTTTACGGAGGGTTTCGAGTCGGGTTTCAAAGTGCTATTAATTTAGAGAGCAGGGAAACAATCAGTACGAATTACACTTTAGAATACAGCCGCCGCAGTTACGCAATTATTTTGCGTTTTAATCCTGAGCGTCAAGTCGGCAGCCTGACTTTTAGAATTAGCGACTTCAACTGGAACGGCACTCCCCAACCTTTTTCCGGGGACGCGCGAACTGTAGAAGGAGGCGTGCGTTTATCCGATTAATTCAATTGGCTAATGGGGAATTGGTCATTGGGAATTGGGAACCAACAGAAAACAGAAAACAGTCAACAGTCAACAGACAACAAATGACAGAAGTGACGGCAATATCTGCACAAGCAGCGGCTCTGCTGGTTCACTACGGTTTTGACCTAGGTGGCAAAAAAGCCGAGAAATTGGCGGGTGAATGGCTGACCAAGTATCCCGGCTATTGGCTGCGTTTAGCAGTGGTTGAAGCGCTTTATCAAGGGCGCTACAAGGCTGTTTCTGTCGGACAGCTATTGAGTATGTGGCAGCGGATAGGCCAACCGCTCTATCATTTCAATCGCGAGTTTGAACGCTTGGTCTGCAACAATTTTCCTCAAGATTTAACCCTTGAAAGAGATGCTCAACAACAGCAGCAAGATATACTTTTCTCGAACCAAGAAGCGGAAGTCGGTGTCGCAGAGTTAGATTTGCTGCCGTCAGAGCCCCAGATCGATCGCGCGTCCGATGATGCAGAAGTCCCGAACACAGAGACCCAGGAAACCGAAAAATTACCCGCCGACGACGATCGCACAAGAGAAAATACAGAAGTTGTAGTATATGAAGATATGGCTATTAACGCCCTAGCCGATCGAGCCGAGGTCGATCGCTTCTCAGCCGATAAACCTGTGGCAAAATCATTCCCAGTTGTCAAACACACTGATTTTCACACCAAGTTAAAAGCCGTTGCCCGAGAAGGCCGAAGAAAGAAGGGAGAAAGCAGAAATAAGGTGTAAACTTTGGGCATTAGATAGTTGTCGATCGCCGTTAACTTTTCGGACTCCCTCCCATCCGAATTTCCGAACAAAAAGATGCTTGTTCCTTACCGTTAGCTTGCTTGACAACGCTAGTCCGAAGCCGCAGGTTGGGCATGAGATACCACAGCCTTTCTTCGGCATGGATGGTGTCTGATTCTGTAATCAATGTCAGCACATCGTCGGCGCCCATCACGTAGCGGCTGTTTCCCTTGTCTTGCAACACTTTGCCAACGCTTGGATTGTCGGGATTTGGTACGATCGCTAGTATTGTAGAACCGATTTGTTTAGCTTTGTCGCGATCGGGAACACCATCCCAACTAATCCGAACGCCCCTGAGTCCAGTTGAGTCCGGGTTAATCGAGTGGTGTTGGCAAAGTTTGACGACTGCTGCATCGTTAGCTGTCAGCATTTCTATTTTGAGGTCAGATTTACCTGCTTGCAATTCCCCAGAATTGAGATTGTGTACGGTACGCTGGGAAAACCATTTGCCTGCACTTAACTCGAAAAACTCGATAACGTCCATGAAATTTGTCTCTAAACTTAAATACTTTTTGATTTGCGATCGCGACTTGCGGGCTAGGGAGTCAGAAACCCGGTTTCTTCCTGCACACCTAGCGGCCAAACCAATGATTTTGGCTAGAAACCCAGTTTAATAGTGCAAGTCCTATTCTATATTTTAAAGGAATGGGGCGCGCCTGCAAAACTTTCCGAGAGCTTTGAATGATAGCAGATTGCAGGTGCGGTTGAGGTACGAAGCCCAACCGGCGGGACACCTGCCTCGCCGATGCAGCCCTGTTGACCAGAAAATTAGAGCATCCGGCCTCGTGTTTCGTGATAAAAAGTCTTGTTAGCACATCAAACTAGGATTGCCGCACATCAAAATTTTTAGCTTGAGTGTGTCGATCGACAATCATCGCCCAAAGAGCAGCTATGTTAAGAAAAACAACGATATATGTCAGCTATTGTCGATCGGTAAATTTGGCGCTGTTGAGTTGAATTATATTGACAGCGGTTTACTTGAATCGCAATCCTTAAAAATTATCCAAGCAGACTCGGACTAAAAAACGAGCAATCCATCAACCATCACCAAACCGAGGGCGACACCAGGCGTAGCAAATAGCATTCAAATATGCCATGCTAAGTCAAGAGGTAAATCAAGAGAAAAGATTCTCGATCGGGTTTCCGGCAGGGTACAGCTAGCGATCGTATACATTTGAAAAAGACATCCGTAAATTTATGAGCGAGTTTACACAAGGGCTGGATAAAATGCAGCCCGCAGAACAGACGCACTACCTGGGAATCCTGCCAAATCAGCTAGCAGCGACTTCAGACGCAGAAAAATTATACAGCTTACTAACAGATTACAATTTTATTGAAGCCAAGCTGTCAGCATCGTCCGTACAGGCGCTAATAGAAGATTACGATTTAGCCACAAGTCCAGATATTATAACCTCAGACCAAAAAGCCGACCAACTCAAATTAATCCAAGAAGCAATTCGGCTTTCGGCCCACATTCTAGCTAAAGACCAAACCCAACTAGCCGCCCAACTAATTGCCCGCTTGATGCGCTTTGAAATTCCCGAAATTCAAGAACTACTAGCCCAAGCAAAACAGCAAAAAAAACCCTGGCTGCGGCCTCTAACACCCAGCTTTACCCCTCCAGGCGGGAGATTGCTGCGCACCCTCACCGGACATACAGATTGGGTACAAGCTGTAGCGATCGCCCCCGACGGCAAGCGGGCAATTTCTGCGTCCTCCGACCACACTCTCAAAGTTTGGCACTTAGAAACAGGAGAAGAACTTTCAACCCTCAAAGGTCATCTTACCTACGTCAATGCTGTAGCTGTCACGCCCGACGGCACCAAAGTAATTTCCGGTTCTTGGGACAATACTATTAAAATTTGGGATTTAGAAATTGGAACAGAAATATTGACATTTGCAGGCGATAGTTTTGCCGTAGAAGCTGTGGCGGTTACTCCCGACGGCAAGCGAGTAATTTCTGGTTCTTGGGACGGCAGCATAAAAATTTGGGATTTGACAACAGGGGCAGTAATTTTAAACCTCAAAGGTCACAGCAGTTTTGTCCAGTCCGTAACAGTAACTCCTGATAGCAAACGGTTGATTTCCGGGTCTGGCGACAATAGCATTAAAGTCTGGAACCTAGAAACGGGAAAAGAACTTTTTACTCTCACCGGTCATGCAGATTGGGTAAAAGCAGTAGCAGTTACTCCCGACGGCGAACAAATAATTTCCGGCAGTTACGACGGAACTGTTCAAGTCTGGAGTTTGTCAGAAAGAAAGAAACTTTTTACTTTAGGAAAACACGGAAGTTTCGTTCAAGCTGTGGCAATCAGTCCCGACGGCAAACGAGTAATTTCGGCTTCCGGCGACAAAACGCTAAAAGTTTGGAATCTGGATACAAAACAAGAACTTTTTACTTTTACCAATCACATCGCCCCAGTCAATGCTGTGGCTGTTACCCCCGACGGCAAGCGGATAGTTTCTGGTTCCTCTGACAAAACTCTCAAAGTTTGGCACTTAGAAATAGGAAAAGAAAATTTATCATTTGCAGGTCACGATGACTGGGTAAATGCTGTAGCAGTGACGGCGGACGGTACTAAAGCGATTTCCGGTTCTGGAGACAACAGCATTAAAGTCTGGAATCTTGAAAACGGACAGGAAATTTTTACTATTTCCGGTCATAAAGATTGGGTAAAAGCGATCGCAATAACAGCGGATAGCCAGCGAGTAGTTTCGGGTTCCGGCGACAAAAATGTGAAAGTTTGGAATCTAGAAACCGGACACGAAATCTTTACTTTCACGGGTCATACAGACTGGGTGAATTCTGTGGCAGTGACTGCGGACGGAAGGATGGCGGTTTCCGGTTCTGGAGACAAAACTATTAAAGTTTGGAGTTTAGAAACAGGAGAGGAACTTTTTACTTTTTCAGGTCATGAGGACGGGATAAAAGCTGTGGCAGTTACTCCCGACAGCAAGCGGATTATTTCGGCTTCCGGCGACAAAACTCTGAAAGTTTGGAGTTTGGGGAAAGAAAATAATATTTGGGCAAATGTCTGGAATTTAGCTGTCAAAAATCTACTTTTCACTCTCAAAGGTCATGAGAGTTTTGTGAATGCTGTGGCAGTGGCGGCGGATGGTAAATGGGCGATTTCTGGTGGGCGGGAAAACAATCTGAAAGTTTGGGATTTGTCAAGTAGAAAAGAAATTTTTACTTTGGTAGGTCATGCGGATGCGATAACATCTGTGGCGACTGTGGGAAATAAAGCGATTTCTGTTTCGGATGACAATACTCTCAAAGTTTGGGATTTGTTGAGTAGGAAAGTAGTTGCTAGTTTCATGGGAGATAGTGCTTTGAAAGCTTGCGCTATTGCACCTGATGGGGTGACGATTGTAGCGGCGGAAGCTTCGGGACAGGTGCATTTTTTGAGGTTGGAAGAGGGAATTAGTCATTAGTCATTAGTCATTAGTCATTGGTCATTGGTCATTAGTTATGAGTCATTAGTCATTAGTCATTAGTCATTAGTCATTAGTCATTAGTCATTAGTCATTAGTCATTAGTCATTAGTCATTAGTTATTATGCCGATCGCACTTTTGCTAAAATTTAAAAGTGCGATCGCCCGTTAGCGAAGCCCGCCCCTACGGGGGCTACGCCAACGAAGAGGATCGACCTTTGCCCCAATCTAGTTTACAATTATTCCGGGTCAATACCCATCGATCGCAGTCTGTCTGCTAGCACAGCAGCCCGCTGGCATTATTGCTATATATTTATTAAGGTGGAAACCATAATTAGGGCTTGCTGAAAAAGTGTACGTAGTGGAAAAACGAGGCTACACAGCTTGAAAAATCGTAGGTTTATTGCTAAATTCCCAAATTTAGCCAGAGATGAACAACGAAAGTGCAAGGGTTTTGAGCATCTATAATCCTATAACTTGCACTTGTTCGAGCTTCAAAAGCTTGAACCCCTTATCTGCTAGGCTTTCTACTTTTATTCAGCAAGCCCTAATTAAAAATGAAAAACAGTATGAATACAGCCAAGAATGCGATCAAAAATTTGCATATTCTATTAGATCGTTAGACCAAGATGAGGAACTGAAGAAAACCGACCCCGATGGTTGGCAACTTTCTCGCGATGTCAAACAATCTCACCTGATGGCTTTACAAGCAGAAATTGTTGAATATGAAAGACTTATTAATTGTGACAAAATCCAGCCAATTCAAATTCAAGTTGAGAGCATAAATAAACTATCAGATGCTTTAATTAAAGCTAGAATAGCAGCCAAAATCAGTCAGCAAGAATTAGCTCAAATACTAGGAATTGGAGAGCAGCGAGTTAGGCAGTATGAGGACACAGATTATCAATGTGCCAGTTTTGTAGAAATCCTCGAAGTTAGTACAGTTTTGGGCGTAGAATTTGAAACGGCTGTGATGCGGGTAGATTTTGAGAAAATAGAAGCTGTTAAAGAAAGTGCAGAAAAATGGCGAAAGGAAAAAGTGAGTAGGATGGCTAAAATCTCATAAATTTTAATAAAAGATTGAAGCAGTCTTCGGCTGCAACAAAGTGTTAGTTTTATAGCTGCAAACTCAAATAACCATGATATACAGATACCCGTTCTGATAATTTTTTTTATGGCTCCTTGTATACTTAGCTAGGTAGTTACGTAGCTCAAGGACTTCTTTCAGTCCCGAAACATACAAACCATTTTCTTCCGAAAGAAAAGTATCTGGAGAAAATTTTGAGCAACACATCTGAAGATACTCTGTAAGTTGAGTGCAAAATTGATTGAGAACTGTTTCATTTAGTTCTTTTGATTTACAGATATATGCTTTACCAGACAAACTTCTCAAAGCAGGAGATATGTTAATTGAATTTTGTTCAGATAGTTGTTCTCGTTCGCTGGGATTGTCAATGCCGTTTTTTTCCTGATTCTGAATACTTTTAGGTAAAGCTTTCTCAATGATACCAACCTCTTCAAATGACTTGATGAAAGACTCGACAATTTTTACAACATCAGGAACAGATATTGCCATCGGGGTGTCAGCAAATTTCTCTGGATCATAGAGGATATGCGAACCTTCTTTTGTTAATTCCACTGAAAAATTTAGAGTATACTTCATGAGTCTTGAGGTTTTTTTATCTAGTCACTATTGTGATTCTGATACCGTATGAATTAACTGCCTCAAGTGCTGTTTTCGTAACGGAACGACATCGAATAATAATTTCCGTTGCGTCCGGGACAGCACGAAGTTGAGCACCTACAATTCCATCTAGCGTTGGACGATCTAGATGACGATTCTTAAACTCCAGCGCAATTTTTTTCTGAGCCATTAGTAGTCACCACTGATAAGGATATTCCTGATTCGACCTGCTACATTATTTGCACCTCTTTCAGTTGGGGTAACAATATGAATAACACAGTCAATACCACCATCTTTGCCAAAACGTTTATCGATACTCTCTGGTGTAAGTGGCGTGCCTGAAACATCTGTAAATTCGACAGTCTCAAAATTTTCTAGCCTTTTCATTAGGCCTTTTAGCTCATCATGCTCGAAATTGTAGCCCATTCGACTGGGCGTTAATTTCACTACTGGCTCGAACTGCTTTTCGTTAGAGAAATGGAACAAATTTTTTGCCCACCCTACTACCAGTTGAATCATAACAGTTGACTCCTAAAATGCTTTAACTAAAACCTATTGTTCCCGAAATTGAACTGTGACTACCATCATTAATCAGGAAATACTGAGCTTTAATGTTTGCTGAAGTCGGAGATAAAGCACAATGAAGTTCTTTCTCCCTATCAATGTGAATCCTGACGGGGTGACAGGTTGCCTGAAAACCAGACAGCCCGGCAATCCTAGACAAATCGCCTCAAAAAAGATAGAGTAA